>JBHLQS010000229.1:0-4310 GCA_048883405.1 Candidatus Thorarchaeota archaeon | reverse complement strand
CCCGACCATAGGTGTCGCTAATGGACCCTGAGAAAAGCTGGAACAATGCGAATGGAAACATAAACGCAGGAATTGAGTTCAACACCACTGTAGGATTGACCATAAAATCGGTCGAGATTGCGCCAAGTAAGACTAGGACGGCGTTTCCAACAAGAGGCCCTACAGCAAATAGGATATACAATATAATGTTGAGGGATTGATAGCTCTCATCACTACCTGACCGAATATCTTCCGATGATTCTGTTCCTTTGTTCTCTTCAAGCATCGTACCGGTCCCAATCTATCTGTTTAATTTAAGCACATGGATACAGCAGTTCTCAGCCTTCAGATTGCAAATCTAATTTTAACAACCATACCTGCCTCAATGATTGAACACTTGAAACCGCATCTGTTTCTCTTGCCTGTACGGCAGATAGTCAGGTCCGAAGATCTCACGAGCCATGAGGACCTTCATTTCTTCTCCCTGAGGAGAGACGCTTATTATGAAGACCAGACTATATCGAAAAATGCAATACTAACGGATGGGGAGAGAACGCAGAATCACACTCATCTGCCTTAAACCGTTAGTACATTCGGGTTGATGAAGAAATCCAAAGGCGAGATACATGACTGAAGAGGAAAAAGTCACACTGCTTCCCACATCAAGCATGGATTTGGACAAACAGGTCCTCATTCTTCGTGCATATGTGGTGTTGACAAATATGGGAACGCAGCCAGTCCACTACAAGAGAGTCGTATCCATGACGAGGGTGGCGCGCTCTCAGGCTTCTGGAGTGAACGCCTTCTTTATCGGACTGGGATTTCTAAGGCGTGTTGACAAGGGAACCTACCTGCCTGCAAAGGAACTGGTCGAGTTCTACAGCGAGACTCCGGGTGAAGAGAACTTCTTAGCACTGACCTCGCTCCTAAGACAGTCTGCACTGTTTGAAACAGTGAAGAACCTGTTACGGGTTCATGGGCATGCAACTGAGAAGGAGGTAATTGAGTACTTGCTTGAGGAGTCTGGTGAGAAGACAGAGTCCCGAGCAAGAAGAGCTCTTGACTGGTTGGAGAAGGCTGGATTGATTAAAATTGATGCCGATAAGCATCTGCAGATTCTTGAAGAACGTCGAATGGAATGACCAACAGAAGCTAGCAAGTGAAAACCGATGTTAGACTCTTCCTAAAGCACAGAAGAATGAGGGGGCAACACGCTCCCTTTATGATATTGAAAACTACATCTGTTTCTCTTGCCTGTACGGCAGATAGTCAGGTCCGAAGATCTCACGAGCCATGGCGACTGCTTGACTCCAATTATTTAGAATAACAAGAAGGATATAGTAAGCTATGATGCATCTTGCTTCGTCCCTACATATGGGAATAGAACAAAGAGAGCCGAATTGGACTGAAAACTGACCCTAATTCTTCTTGCTTCGATAGAAGCGTGTCAGATATACCGTGATCATTGCGCCACCAGTCGCAGCCATTGCAATCTCTAATAACGGATCCCAACCCTGCAAAACGCTCACATGTTGATTCCCAAAGTAGCATCTGAGATATCCATTCATCCCATAACTAGAATCGTCATTTCTATTGATACGAAATGAACTGACAACTGCATCCCCCCTATACACTATATCTGAGGCATTCGGCGCCACAAAATGTGCTGTCCATTCTGAACGCAGGGTGATGTTCATTGTATCAGCAAGATCTGTTCTGTTAATCCTTGAAGTGAGGATCAAGTCTGATGTCGGCGCTGAGTCATTGTTTGGCGTTCTAGTCGAGGAATAAGCAATCTCCAATTCAGCCTCTGGGGCGAGAATCCCCAGGCTAATCCCCTTCGACATAATGATTTGTTGATTCGTGGACTCATTGAAACAGAAGTTCCTTATCTGGATAAGTGGCATAGTTGTCTGATTCAGCAGAGTATCTATCTCAATGTCTGTCGCTAGGTCTAGACAGAGGTCATATCTAGTCCTCTCCAATTTCCGCGGGGAATCGCCTGTCTGAATTCCGTTCTTCAGAATCCCGACGCCAAATATCACCTGATAGAATATGGTAAACTCTCTGATTTCTGGAATCTCAGCCATCGTCATGTTCCCAGGATCATATATGGTGTGAGTGAGTGGATACGCATGGTCTTCAGATGGGGGCTCCTGTAACCTGCCTCCCGTTCTTATTACGAAGTCAAATGTCCCCAGATTGACTACTTCTGTGGCTCCTGTAGCCATTTTGAATATTGAAGAACCTACCGAGAGTATCAACAGGGATATGCCCAAAATCCCTATGATCCTCACAGTCTTCATATTCGTCCAACATCCTACTGCTGATTCTATTTCTCAAAGAGATATCTCCTATTCGGAATAAAAAGAGTGAGGGAGAGAGGAAGACCCTCCCTCGATTTGAAACTTGAAACTACATCTGTTTCTCTTGCCTGTAGGGCAGATAGTCAGGTCCGAAGATCTCCCTCGCCATGACGATCTTCTGCACATGAGACCCGCCCTCAGCACCGACAGTATAGGAACGCACACCCCTGTAGGACGCCTCGAGAGGACACTCCTTGGAGTAGCCGAATGCCCCGTGCCAGGTCATTGCACGAGTGATGACGTCGAGAGCGTCATGGGGTACCTTGTACTTGGCAGCAGCTGTATACTTGGCAATGTCGAGTTTTGAGTAGTTCTTGTTGCCCTTGCCATAGAACTCGTCCATTATCCATGCTGCATGGTAGGTCATGTGTCTGCCGCCCTGCATCGCCATCCAAGAATCTACAGCTTCGAACTGAATGCCCTCGAAGGCCGCGAGCGGTCGACCAAACTGCTTGCGCTGCTTGACGTAGTCGACACCAATGTCAAAGCAACCCTGTGCCGCACCTAGACAAGTGGCAGCTATCAATACCCTCGCTGCTGAGAACCCTTCCATTGCATGGTAGAAGCCTTTTCCATGCTCACCGATTAAATAGTGCTTAGGTATCTCTACATCCTCAATGTTGAAGCCACCGCATGAGACCCCCATGCGACCCATGTCCTCAAAGAGTGTGGTTGTGATGCCAGGGTGCAACCCATCACCCATGTTGAGGGGCAGAATGAACGCATCGAAGGCCTTATGGTCACCTTTGGGATCCGACTTGCCCAGTGTCCAATAGACGCCTCCGTATTTTTCTGACTCGGCAACGCCGCTGATATATACCTTCTCTCCGTTGATGACAAAACCGTCACCCTTTGGCTTGATGGTGGTCTTGGTGGTGTTGACAAGGTCAGAGCCGCCAGTGGGCTCTGTTGTGGCAATTCCGAAGAACAAATCACCACTGCAGACCTTGGGGAGAATCTCCTTCTTTGCCTCCTCGGTGCCGTACTTGTCAAAGATAAACGCCCATGAGGCCTCAACGAGGTACATGACTGGTAGTGCAATGGAGAGGTCTGCCTTTGCAAGCTCCTCTGCGGCTATACATGCCATCACCCATGAGAGTCCAGCTCCGCCGTTCTCTTCTGCTACAGTGGGCGCCCAGAGCATCTGTTCAGCCATCTTCTTGATGAGTGACCTCGGGAACTCGTGAGTTTCCTCATCGTATTTTTTCCACTCAGGTGCGACGTATTTCTGAGCAAAATCACGCACCATCTCGCGGAACATCTTTTCGTCTTCCGACTCTTCAAAATGCATCGTAAACTACCTCTGCATGTATATTCATGCTAAGCGGGCTGTCGGGGGAGGACCGCTGCTTATAGATACTTCGCATAAGGTACATGACCAGGGCGTGAGAGGTGGCAATTCCCAAATCTAACGTTCCTATACAATGGCCGAGAAAAAAAGAAAGGCGGGGTCTCCCTGCCACAGGGATTCCCCTTAGGCATTCATTCTTTCGGTCTAATTCTCCTAATCCGGTGTCTGAATGCAACCAGGAGTCCTAAGGTTGCGACACCAAGAATGACCGTACCATTGACGGGGTTTACCAAGGTCAAACTATTCTCAACAGGTGGATCGATGTGAAACTGCATTATGTCGACTGCTTCTGCACTGTTTGGCAATACAGCATGTGCATGCACCCGATAGATCCCCTTTTCGAGCTTCAAGTCCTTCATGGTGTCTGGCATCACGTAGATGTAGACGCCTGGATTTGCCAGATCTTCCACCATGGTTCCTGATGCCACGGTGCCACCAGCAGGGTCATAGATCTCAAAGGTCACTGTTGCTCCTGAGACTGATTCGCGAGTGTCCAGATCCGTTAGCAATGCTGATAGCTGGAGATTGATTTCTTCTTTGAGAAGGAAGTCGAAGCTACCACTCAGGGTGAGCTCCAGCCTCTGCACCACAGCTATGCTGAAGGTTCCGGTCAA
>JBHLQS010000228.1:0-4334 GCA_048883405.1 Candidatus Thorarchaeota archaeon | reverse complement strand
CATCCAATACCCTTGGACTATGAAGGCAAGCTAGCAGAGTGGCGGAAGGCCAATGCACCCATTGCAATGATGTTCCAGAAGCGGTCCGAGTAGTCATAACAAAGCTGGAATTCCGAAGAGAATTGCCACTAGAGCCAGGATTAGGCAAAGTTTCCAAAAACTGACATGTCGTGCTAATCTCAGCAAGGTTTCCATTGATAGGAGACCGGTGATGAAGACAATAGCCTCCATGAATATCAAATCTATAAATCCAGTTGAAGGAGGAATTGTGTTCCCCGTGATAATCTCAACGATGAGAATGCCAATCACAGCTGGCACACTCATTAAGAAGCTGAATCTCAGTGCGGTTTCCCTGTCAACTCTTTGCATCAATAGAGCGGAAATAGTCACTCCAGATCTACTGAGTCCCGGAAGTACAGAGAATCCTTGAACTAGACCTGTTGCTGTAGCCTCACGGTCTCCAGGTTCTTCAGTCTGAGGAAATGAATCTGCAGCCTGTCGCGTGGGTAAGTATAGAAAAATAGCTGTCACTAGCAGTAAGCCTCCTACTAGCATGTTCATGATCTCTCCTTGAATGACTGACAGGCTCTGTTTGAGGAATAGATAGAGCGGGACAGCAGTGACAGCAGTGCTGATCGTAGCAATCAGAAGCAGTCTGAAGAGCTTGCGGTCCTTTAGAGTCAAAATCTCGAACACTACCCTAGGATAGCGGACCAAAACAGCAAGTGCTGTACCGAGGTGCAGCCAAGCGATCAAGCTCACTATCTCGCCATGCGGAACAGATCCAATGTTGTACACGAATAGCACAACTTGACCCTCACTGCTAATGGGCAGCCACTCAACCAGACCCTGGATTAATGCTACAATGACCTGCCACATTTCCATAAGATTGTCCGCTCTTGTCCGGCTTTGTACTAAACAATTAAAAGGCTAACTCAAAGCCGAAAGCACACCTCAATAGCAGGATGCGAGATAATGGTCTTGGACAATGGCAGATTCATGAGTTCTGAACTTGCACGACTCACTCAAATGTTTGAAGAGCACTTTCGATTGGCTTTGTCAGCAATTAAGATTGTCAGGAGTGCCATGATTGATTGGCTCGAGGAGAATAAAGCCGTTGCACCAGAGGATCTGAAGAAGATTACTGATCTCGAGGAAAAGGGAGATGCCCTCAAGCGTAGCATCCTCGATGAGCTATCAAAAGCCAACTCTTTGATGCAGAGAGAAGACCTATTACGTCTGGTTCATTACAATGACAAACTAATCGATGGCGCCGAAATCGCTTGCTACCATCTTGCCGATGTCATCAACTCATGGACACCAGAAGGCGAATTGAAGGAAAGCATTGCCGAGCTTGGAAGACTCGTCACGGAGGAGATTACGCAACAGAGAGAAGCTGTCAGATTTCTATCGATAAACATCGAGAAATCCATTGAAAAAGCCAATGAGATCTGCAGACTCGAGAAAGAGATTGACATCGTACAGAGAAAGATTGTGGCCCTAGTATATCCATTGAAGATAGAATTGGCAATTCTTCTTAGATTTCGAGACTTCATCAATACCATGGAAGAGATTGCAAACTTAAGTGAAGATGCAGCTATTACAATCCGTGGTCTTTCACTTACACTAAACACATGAGAGTCGGTGCAACTATTGTCTGAGTCTGTTGAGATTGCCTCTGCTGAGTTAATAGGAGACAGAGCAATCGTCTGGAACCCAGACCATGGTATGGCTCTCTATTCTGAGGGATATTTTGGCCAGCCTGTTGGTATAAGAAAACCAAAGTCCCCCGTCTTCGATAAGCCACTTGAACTCTCTCTAATTGAGTGTGCTTATCTCACCGATACAGGGCGCATTCGAGTCACTAGAACTCCAGGTAACCACACGCTGACCCTGGATGAGATTCTTTCTTTGGGGGAGAACATATCCTCTGATTTTCGTGACAAGTATCTAGTGTATTCTCAGGTTCGTCAGCTAGGCTACATTATTCGACCAGGACTCAAGTTTGGAACGGACTTCGCAGTTTACGAGCATGGGCCTGGCAAGGATCACGCACCATTTCTGATCCATGTGATTCCTCAGAGGAAGGGAGTAGATCCACTAGATATCGTCAGAGCAGGACGGCTCGCATCAAGTGTCAGAAAGAAATTCATCATTGCCACAGTGAAGGAGAGCGGAGAGATTGCCTACTATAGCTTTGTCTGGCACCGCCCTTGACAGATAAATGAGGAAAACAAATAAGTGCCAAAAATAAACCGTTTGTCAACTCATCCAGTCCATGATGGTGATTTCTGAATGGCAGATAAAGCTGAGAATGCAAAGACCTTCGGTGCATTGCTTGCAAAGGCATGGGAACATACTCCCTCCTTCATCTGCAGCAATGAGGATTACATATACATCATGTTTCCAGCTGACGAAACGCAAGACAAGTGGGTTGAGGCTTCACTGACATTTCCTGATGGCTCTCTTGATACTAATGAACATTCACCAAAGAAAGCGCTAGCCCTTATTGTCGAGGAACTGAAGGTCTTACCACAGTACGGTGCTGATACCATTGTTTCAACCAAAGGCAAGCTAGACGAAGCAGCTGCTCGCCTTGGAGAATTAACATAGAACATTTCTTGAGTCGAACACACATTACAAATTCAACTCTGCATAGGGCGGAGCAGGACGATGTCTGACGAATATGTTGAGTGTCCCTCGTGCAATTCCATTGTCCCTATCGGACGCTTCTGTAAATCCTGCGGAGAACGCCTCATAGTCGCTCCTCAAGCAAAACCTCCGAAAGAAACATCTCCCGAACCCCCAGCACCGCTAATTCCAGAAGAAGATATGCCGACTAATCTTCCTGAATTTACAATCACTATCCCGGAGATGGACAAACTTGCATTTACTAGAATAATGTCCAAAGCCGAACTCAGCGTCATTCAGAAGGATCTAGACCTCCTGATTAAGCAGATTCAGTCCACGAGGCAGGCACTTCAATTGCAGCATTCTGATAAGGCCCTGCTGACAGCCAGGGCGGAGCAGCTCAGAGCGGCTTTTGATAGGACAAAAGCCAGACGAGAGGAACTATCCAGCGGCACTGGGAAGCTAGCTCTGGAGAAAGTCCATACTAGCTTCAAGGAGCACGAGGAGAAGCTTGTCAAACTAGATGCGGCTGAAGACTCACTGGACTCCGCAATTTACAAAGAACAGCGCGAAAAGCTCATTGCGGCTCTAAAGGCCTTGAAAAAGGAACTCAAGAATTCCATCAAGGTTGCAGAGAAATGGCACAAGAGCATGAAGAAGGCACGTCGCACCATAGAGAAGGACAGCAGCAGGCTTGATGCTAAGCACAAGATGGGCGATATGTCTGCGAGTACATATGATGAAGCAAAAGCTGGAATCGAGAGGTCTCTCATGGTTCTTGAAGTGGCGCGAGAAATGCTGGGTGAGATCATAGAGAACGCAAAGAAGATGTGACTGACTGAACAGTTTCGAGGAGACTGAATGCAATGGCTCTTAGTCTTTCAGATTGTACGGCGCAGTGCAAGAAGTTCAGGTGCGATCGCAAGCCAAGTGAACTAGAAATTCGTGGCAAAGGCGCGAAGAAAATTGCCTGGTGCACTTGGGTGGATGATGAGTGCGATGGTCCTTGGTGTATGTATGGTGTCTGCACTGATCGCAGAATGACTAGTGATGGAAAATGTAAAGGCTTCAGCAAGTCCCGAGCGCCGTTACTGGGCCCGGAGCAGATAGAAGACTACATCAGTGAAATGGATGACGGTATTCCAGAAAAGTTTCGGAAAGGGATCAGTGGACGAAAAATGTCTTAGCAAGTCACATTTGATGCGGTGCCCCGTAATGTCTATAAGCAACAGGCAAGTCATCGCATTCAGCGAAGGTGAATCGAAATGTTTGACGAAGTTCGTCCAGAAATGAGAGCACTGATCTATCTCATGATTGGACTATCCATGATTGGCATAGGGATTATTCTGGGTCAGGCTGCCTTCGCGATTGGCTTCCTGGGGCCACCATGATTTGTTGATTTTGCTTGAGTGATTCCTCTTGACAGCGCTTGAGGATATCATACGAGTCTTGAATGAATTCGAGGGTATTTCTCGCAAGTATGTCCTGCCCGCCATAATAGGGAAACTCAGATCTGCGTCGTATAATGGAACACAGGCACATGGACTTGGTGAGGACTCTGCTGCAATTAGTACCGACAGCGATGATGTTGTCCTTCTAACCACAGATGCAATTGTAGAGGAGCTATGTCTGAACCACCCTCATGCTGCAGGCTTTAATGCGGTCTTGGCAACTGTGATGGACATCTATGCGGCTGGAGGTAC
>JBHLQS010000227.1:0-4349 GCA_048883405.1 Candidatus Thorarchaeota archaeon | reverse complement strand
CCATCGCTGGCATAATACGGTGCGATGGAGTCATAGGTCATTCTAAGATTGAATGTATATGTAACTCCAATGAGCAGCTCCAGATGGTCGGACGTAGTGACACTTAGTTCGTAGTATTGGTTTACGAAGTTGTAACTAATCATGAAATTCCAAACACCAGGATTAAGAATCTCAAAGGTGACAGCACCGGTGACATTGGGTATTGAGCTAGTTGTGTACAGGTCCTGGTAATATAGGATGATTTCGACATCTGAGCTATAGGGCACATCTCTGACAGGTTCCGCAGACAGTAGAGTGATGCGTTCCCGTATTGTGAATTGGCGGTCGACAGTTGAGTCGGAAATGTAGAATAGTCCTATTGACATCTCAACCCTTAGACTGTTTGTACTTGGAGAATTATAGGAGGCGCTTAGGTCAACAGAATAGATCCCACCGCCAATATCCAGCCAGCTGTAATAGATGGGATTGATTGGAGTCGCATCCTGATACAGAGTAAGCGTTGCTCCAATAATACCATCCGATGCACCACCCGTAATGTCAGTCCATGTGACATTGAACTGAACATTGTCGTTATATTGAGTTGGTGCAGGGGCAAGGTACTCAAGAAATGTCTGTCGCTCAACAACAGTGATGTATACTATGATACCGGTTCTGTTCAAATAGAATGGCGAGCCAGCCCAAGTCACATCTAATAACAGCGCCCTCATTCCGAGGGCTCCAAACTGCGAGGTATTGAACTCGAAAGTATACGTCCCATCAATTTCTGATACTGAGAATGTCACGTTAGATGATATCTTGAGAGATGAGGATTCGTAGATCAAGCTGCCAGTTTCTCCTGCAATATCCTCATAGGTAAAGGTGAATGAGGCATTCTCCAAATAGCTAGTCGGAGATGGAGGCACGACTGATACCAGCGTGTCACGTGGCAGAATCCTTAGTGTGACGATATCAGTTCGGTTTTGATAGAATGGTGCAACACCCTTTGACCAATTCACAAAGACATTCATGTTAATGATGCCCGTTCTGTCGAAAATTGAGGTGTTGAACTGGATGGAGTAGTTGCCGGGCTGAGTTGCGGAATAGTCAAAGATGTTCACCTGACCGAGGTCTACAGATTCACCTTGGAAGGAAACGTAAACGAATACGTTCCCAGTCAAATTGTCTATTCCTATGCCACTGAGCTCACTATAGAAGAACTTGTAGTTCATGAGTTCAAGGTATGGAGTGGGCGCTGATGCTTCATATAATGTCAAAGCAGATTCTAGTCCCACTATGCTTGCAGTTGTGACAAAATTCTTGTTTTGGTATTTTGCGAATGGTCCCATCCAATCTGCATAGACAGTGAATGTCTGAACGCCTAAGCCGAACTGATCAGCTGCCACCTGAATTCTGTAGAAGCCACTCCCTAGAGATAGGCTGCTTGACATCACTGTCCCGCTAGCATTGTCCACTCTGAACACAACATTGACTGAATCAACGCCGAAGTTATTGTCTAAATCCCCATAGTAGACAGAGATGTTAATTGTCCCCACATTACTTGTAGGCTCAATTGCGCTTGTTAATCGGAAATCAGTGTTGTGAGTTCTTATTGAAAATGTGATGGTGAATATGCCAAATTGGTAGTTGGATCCTCTGGAGAAGTTGAAGGTGCATACTGTATTGCTTTGAAGAGAGTCTGAATCTGAAGTCATGAATGTTATTTGGTATTTCTGCTGAGCAGGGATATAGGTGACTGTGAAGTTATGCCAAGTAGACAATACTCGCGTGTATGGTGCAGAGGAGTTGTCAACCGGCACATCATGGTCAATATCCCAATAATCGACGTAGAAGACAGGCGAGTTGCCAATAGGTATGTCTAAAGCGCCAATAGAAGGAATCGCATAGGTATATGCAATTCGAATTCGGACTGTAAAAGAAAGAGAACGTGCTTCATACCCATTCTTGACTGCCCCGAGGCTGAAGGCATGTGTGCCTTCTGCAAGACCAGTAACATCAAGCCATAACGTGTAGATGCCTGTGCCCTGGTCAACAAGACCATAAATGTTGATGCTAGTATTTGTAATGGTTGCACCTGCAATGCCAGTTCCACTCTCGATATCAGTGTAGTTCAGAGTCAACTGGACATCTGTGGCAAATGGAGTAGTCACCTGCGGATGAGTCGGTGATGTGAGTGAAGTCTGGACCTCTGCATAGAAGAAATGAATAGTGACTTGCGCACCACCATGGTTGGCATCGGATGGATTCACGAGCACAGTTATTGTGAAAGAACTTCCTCCACCGAGGTCTGAGTAAGAAATCGTCAATCGGTATCGTCCATTGAGATTATCTGTTGTATCAATAGTAAATGGATATGGATTACCACTAAGTGAGAACTCTCCTTGAGTTAATCCAGTCACTGGCAGTCCAAAACTGGTGCCTGGCTCGCTTACATTCACCCGGAGGTCTATCCAGAAATCGCTTCCCTCGGCGAAAACTAAGTCGGATGGGTCATGATATAGCACCGTAGACATACTGCGGATGGTGATATCAAAGATGAAATTGCTGGGACCAGAGTACTCGTCACCTATTATGGTCACTATGAGAGTCACTGTGGTGACACCGACATCCCACGTGGATGTATCGAGATTCAAGCTGTAGCTTGTGGGATTATTAAATGCTTGAGAATCCCCAGGCCATGTGAATATTAGGCTGCTCACAACTCCAATTGGAACCACCTCTCCTGCATCATGATCCCAGAGATTCACACTCAAAGGTGTTGCATTGCCATAGGGTTGCACTAAAGACCCAGAAACTGAAACTGAAGTATATCGAGATCTTATAGTGATGTCAAACGAATAGGCTTGAGGAGTTGCATACTTTGCGTCAGCCATTGTAATTGTGAGAGTCACGGATTCTGTAGCCACAGCCCACGTGTCTGTCGTCAAAGTGATGGAATAGCTGGTCCCCGGTCTAGTCTGGACACCATAAGATGCTGGATCAAATGAGAACTGGCTCACAGCACTAAGTGGGACTGTACCGCCAATGTCAAGGTCAAGGAGTATTACATTGAACTGTGTATCGAATCCATATGGCCGGACAAGATTGCCCTGTAGATTGACAGAGGTGAAGTGTTGCCTAAGAGTAAAAGTAATGTTCACACTAGCCATCTCAAGGTAGCTACCAGACAGAGTCGCGTTGAAAATGTACCAATGTTGACCTAGGCTGAGAGCCCCAGTTGGAATAGACACACTATACTTCCCTTGACCCAAGTCAATGTGGGTCACGGGACTACCGTCTAATGTTATTTCCGCACCAACAATTGGTGACCCATCATACGTGTCTGTGAATGTCAATGTTGCAGTGAAATCAGCATCGGCTGGAGTTGTTGTCACATCGCCATAATCCAGATTTGTTTGATGGTACAAATCTATTTTGAAGTACTCGGTTGCATCATTATAGAACTGATGAGTGGATTGAAGATTGACACGCCATTGTTGAGCTGTCCCCAAGTTGTCCGTGTTCAACATCTTGCCATAGGTGCCAGTGCCAAAGTCATCCAATGTGATTTGAGTTGGAGCACCTGATACTGTCCAATTCAAAGTGACAGTCGCCTCAGGCACACCTGCTGCTGTGATATCATCAGTCAGCTCATATTCGACATAGATCCACTCCCCCGCTGTGGTAACAGTAAGGCGGTCTGTAACTGCGTCGCTTGGTTCCTGCAATGTCAATGATGTATCATGCTTCACAATGAACTCTCGTTCGTAAATCCCCACACTGCAGTCGACAGCACTTCCGGAGTCGTTGAAGAAGGCGGTTGCGGTCCATACTCCTGCGGCTGCTGTATCATCGAGTGCTTTCACAAATGAAGGCGTGTATGTCTGCCTCGATTGCTCAGACCCGATGTTGTTATAGAAGGTTGTTGGATTGTCTTGATTGACAAACTCAGTGAATAACCATCCTGCTGAGCGCTCCACATTAGCAATTCGAATCTCATCAAACATTCCATCAAAGTATCGGAGTGGCTGGTCTGGATCACCGCCCCATAGCCAATCTCCCGGATTTGCGATTTGGGTCCAGAATATCGGAACATTTGGAATGGTTATAGGAATAGCACTCCCGTCCACGTATATCTTCACACTCTTTGTCGTGTAATTGAGGGTAACTGCCAGATGGTGCCATTGCTGATTAGTGAAGGGATTAGTTCCCAAATTGTAATCTGAACCAGTCCCTGCCCACGGGTAGAAGAAGTGATCACCGTCATTTTGTTGCGCCCATTCGAATCCGTCATTTGGATTGCCATTGAATCTGTTGCTGGAATCCATGATGTTCTGCCATTCACCGTCTGCTGCATTGTCCCACCAAATCCA
>JBHLQS010000226.1:0-4364 GCA_048883405.1 Candidatus Thorarchaeota archaeon | reverse complement strand
CATATGTTCTGATACAAGGGAACAGGATCCTGTTCTCTACTCCTTAGAACCTCTTGAAAGAGGTGAATGGCGCTATCATGATGATTCTCTGTCTTGTCAAGAATACCCTCCACAATTTGTGTCCATACTAGAGCCTGGACTGCCCCTGATTTCGTTGCCAATATCTTTGATAGCTCAAGCTCGTCTTTTGCTTCGTCAGTCCGGCCGAGATTGACCAATGCCCATGCCCTCTGTGCGTGTGCATAGGAAGCCCATCTTCTACGAGAATCAATATCTTCAATTCCGGCATCAGCGAATTCTAATGCTTTCTCTCCATCTCCAACCTGATTATAATGCAGGGCGATTACAGAGTTGCCCTGGACACTCGGAATAGATAACAACTCAAGAGCTGCACGGCATTGAAGCTGGTGTTCAATTGCAGCATCCAACTCTCCTCGAAGCCCCTTAATATGCCCTATTTGATGTTGAACAGCTGCAATAAGCGCTCTGATTCCCAGATGCTCACCTAGCTCTTCTGCTGACAATAAAAGACTGTTTGCTTGTTTCACATCTGTGTGCTTAATAGCTTGAGCTGAAAGATATAGAAGGCCAGCAACCATAATCTGATCATCATACTTTCTCGCCAAGACAAGTGCTTGGTTGTAAGCCTCAATTGACTCTTGCCTTCTATCTCCTCTGCTGTATTCACTACCTTGAATTTGAAATAGGTGTGCTTTGAAGTACTCCAAGTCCTTATTCTCACGCACACTCTTGGTGATTGTTTCAACAGGCTTAACATCCGTATCGCTTTCAGGATAATCAGGTACGGATTCCACCCTCCACTCAGTGTAGAGTTGACATGCAATCCAATCATTTGGGGCTGCTTTGAGAGCTCTCGATAGAGATTGTAACATCTCATCCCAAGAAACCATCTGACCCCTTTGATTTCGTGCCAATAGTAGCAGCGGTTCAGCCAACTCAGGTGTCTTTCCAGCCGTTTCAAGGGTTTCTAGTACAGTCCAGTTACCACCCACAGAAGCAAAGTACCATGCAAAGTACTCTGCCAACGGAGTTGTGGTTTCTGAACATACCCTGTTGCAGAGTCGTTCCGTGAAATCACCAAAGTTCACTGCCTCTTCCATCACTGATTGCAGCACATTCCGTGTTTCATCGTCAACGTGTGGAAAACACATGGTTATGGTCCCGAGTGGTTTCATTCCTGACACGCTCTGGTTCGCAGAATTGGTATCGTTTGGCTGACCTTCTAAATCAGTCTTTTGGCATTCTGCTAGTAAGGTGCCAAATCAAGCCCATATCCAGTTCACAGTGTGTATCTATGCCTATCCAGAAACTCCTGCTTCTTGGCAGGATTCCATGGACTCCAGCTCTGGAGAGGAATGCAAATGAGTCCTAACTAAGAATAACTTCTGGAAACGTCGACAGAACTATGTCCTTGAGATACCTCATACTTGGCGACTCTGCTGCTTTCAGGACCTCCTTCAGCAGCTTCCGAACCTCATCATGGCGTCCCTGTTTCTTGCGAAGACTTGCCCTGAGAATCAAGGAACGGGCAGCTATGCCGGGAAGATCATTCTTCTCCACATGTTCATCTAGTCTCTCCATCCAAGGACCTGAAGAATCAGTATTGGTGTCAATCGATTCTTTCGAGAGTCGTTCTATCTCAATCTCTGCAAGGTTGAGGAAACAGATGTTCTGCCATAGGGGAATAGGATCTTGTTCTTGGCTTCTTAAAACGTCCTCAAAGGCTTGGACTGCGCTGTCGTAATGTTTCTCTGCTTTGTCCAGAATTCCCTCTGCGATTTGCGTAAATATCAGATAGCCGACGACCCCTGATTTCATTACGAGCCTCTTTGATTGCTCAACCTCATCTTTTGCTTCTTCAATCCTTCCAAGGTTGATTAAGGCCCATGCCTTTTGTGCGTGTGCATAGGAAACCTGTTTTAACCCAGAATCCATTGTTTCGATTGCAGTTTCGGCGAATTCTAATGCTTTCTCTCCATCTCCACTGTAATTGTAATAGAACGCAATTATAGAGTCGAGAACGGCGGTAGAACTAGAGCGTGACTGCCGAATCTGGCGGTATTGAAGGTGATATTCGACCGCGGCATCCAACTCTCCCCGAATTCCCATGATGTGACCCAACTCATGATGAACTCGACCGTAAGAAGCTCTATAATTAAGTCGCTCGCTCAACTCTTTTGATGAGAGTAAGAGATCGATTGCCCGTTTCAAATCTGTATGCTTAACAAAATTGGCCAGGGTAAGCAGCTGGTCTGCGACCATAATCTGATCATCGTGCTTTCTTGCCAAAATAAGTGCTTGATTGTGAGCCTCAATTGACTGCTGAAAATTAGCTTCTCTGGCAAGCTTGATACCTTGGATTCTAAAAAGGTAAGATTTGAAGTACTCCAAATCCCTACTCTCGTTCACCCTCTTGGTGAGTGTTTCGATAGGTTTCACATCAAGATCACATTCACGATAAAATGATTCGGAAGTAAACCGCCACTTCACGTAAAGGTGAGTTGCAATCCAATCATTGGGCGCTGCCTTGAGTGCTCGAAGAATTGATTGTTTCATCTCATCCCAAGAGACCATTTGACCTCTTTCTTTAAAGATCCCCAGGAATAGTGCTAGTGGTTCAGCTAACGCGGGTATCTTTCCAGCCTGCTCAAGAGTAGCAAGTACATTGAAGTTATCTATCTTAGCAGCAAAGTAACATGCAAAGTACTCAGCCAACATAGTTGGAGACTCGGAGCTTACTTTCTGGCATAGTCGTTCTGTGAAGTCACCAAAATTCTCTGCCTCTTCCATCACAGACTGCAGTATATAACGTGTCTGCTCGTCGACATGTGGAAAACACATGGTTATGATCCCGAGCGGTTTCATTCCTGACGCCCTCTGGTTTGCAGAATTGGTATTGTTTAGCTGACCCTTCACATCAATCTTTTGGCATTCTGCTAGTAAGGTGCCAAATCAAGCCCATATCCAATTCACAGTGTGTATCTATGCCTGTCAAGAAACTCCTGCTTCTTTGCGGGATTCCAAGAACTCCAGCTCTGGAGATACCCGGTAATTCTACTGACAATATCCACCCCAACAAACCCACACTTGGGACATGGTATCTTCTCGAGATCCTCAATCGATGCAAAGCTTGCATGTCTCCAGTCAATGCCTGTCTGATAGCCGCAAGAGGTGCAGTTCAGCACATCTTTAGTGAACGCGAAGTAGCTGTTGAGTGTATCCTTGGCAATCTTCTTTGATAGCTCCCACAATGCATCGGGGTCAGGATTTGCTTCTCCCAGGTAGACATGGGTCAATGCACCGCCGTCCATATATGGATGGAACATACCTTCCTTCCTGATACGATCACTGAGAGCGAGGTTGGCTCCTACATACAGAGTCGTGCTGTTTGTGTAGTAGGGGTTGGTATCAGTGCCCTTCAAGTATTTGCGAATTCCTTTGTAGGCCTTGTAGTCCTTCGTGGCCAATCGCCCAGCGGCGCTCTCAGCAGGAGTCCTCGTGACACCAAAGTGTAGCCCGGTTTCCTTCTCGAACTCCTGTGACTTTTTCTTCAGGTGCTTTAGTACCTTGATTCCGAACTTCGTGCCTTCACGTTCATGCAGATGGTAGCCGGTGGCTATTTTCGCCATCTCCTCGAAACCGACAGTACCAAGCAAGAATTCTCTCTTACTCATGTCAATGAGAGGCTCTCCATTGGGTTTAGGTTGAGTGTAGAAAGGCACACTGCCACTAGCCATCAATCGATCCATGACAGCTTTCTTCTCGAGAATGACTTCTTTTGACAGCTCGATGTACTCGTCCAACTTATCAAAGAAATGATCCTCGTCATGTCGTCCCACCCATGCAGCCCGACCAAAGTTTGGAGTCACCATCTGGGAGGCCCCAAAGACCATATTCCCAGATAGGAATTCCTCCAACTCCTCATCACTGCTAGCTGTCCAGAGATGTGAACAGCAGCTGCTGCATCCAGCCTCGATCGTCGATCTCCAGTTGAGGTAGTTCTCAAAGTAAGGAGAACCAAACTTGGCTGTAAGCTCTGCAACCAGTCGCCATGATTCATCGTATTCTGGTTTCATGAACTCCTTCCGTAGGACTACATTTGGCTTTGGAAAGTTGAAGCCTTTCCCCTTCTTGTCACCTTTTAGCATAATCCGCATGAAGGCGTTGAAGAACTTGTTCGCCTCATCCTCGTAGTCGCCATAAGTTGAGCCGTCGGTCTTTCCGCCAGGCAGGGTCGCAGCTACATCTTTCATTATATTGGGGATACCTGGTGTGAGGTCGACACTTGAGAAGATGACCTGTCCACCTCTGGCTACATACTGCTGAGTCAATGTGAATATGAG
>JBHLQS010000225.1:0-4393 GCA_048883405.1 Candidatus Thorarchaeota archaeon | reverse complement strand
TACAATCACTGAGTATCATGACCGTAGACAAATGGAGAGTAGTGGGCGGTCGCGTGTACAAGCTTGCAGAGGCATTTGAAGAGATGCTTGATGCAGTAGATCTAGCGAGAAAGCTCAAGCCCCACAAGTATGTATTCCTTCATAGGGCAGAAAGTGGTCTTTGGGCTGTGTACTGGCGGAGGAAGGAGAAAGAGATTGAATGCCGACCTGAATTTGAGCACAGCCTTTCATCCGAAGCCCACTGAAACTGGTATGGATATAATAGGAACGGAGTCCTACCTAGGAGCATGACGCTTGACCCACATTTTTCCGACCTAGGAATTGATGAGAAGAGTCGTGTTGTAGAATCTCTTGGTTTCACCGTTCAAGAGGGTCAAGGGGCGAGATTTGAGAAACTGCTTCGGCAGACCAATCTGTCGGGAATAATCAATGTGACCGACTGGACACCCGAAGCTATACGTGTTCTCCTCGCAATCGGAGAGGAGGAAGAAATCGCACTGTCACTGAGGAACAAGGATAGGTACTATACCATCGTCAAATATCCGGAGGGACCGCTTCTCTCAGCCCTCATAAGGTCCATAGCACTTGGAGAATGGTAGATTTGCAAAATCCTGCAAATACCGATGAAAATCTCTTTATTCCTTTCATGTTCCAGAATGATACGGTGATGTGAGTTGAGCCTCCAATTCAAGACTCTTGATGATGTAGACATTATTGGAAAACGCGTGCTGATTCGTGTGGACATGAACTGTTCTGTCGACCCAGACACCAAGGAGATAACTGATGACTCTAGGATAGTCGCAATCCTCCCTACCCTCAGGGAACTCTCAAAGAGCAAGACGGTCCTAATGGCACATCAAGGCCGTCCAGGCAGTGATGATTTCATATCACTAGAGGCTCATACCAAGATCCTGAGAAAACATGGTCTGAATGCATCATTTGTGGACGACATCTTCGGTGACAAGGCAAAGGCTGCCATACAGAGGGTTAAGATTGGAGAGATTCTCGTCCTTCAGAATGTGAGGTATTTCGACGGCGAACTGAAGAAAGCGCCTCCTGAAGAGGTTGCTAAAGAACCACTGGTCCAGGAACTCTATCCTCTCTTTGACCTATTTGTCAATGATGCCTTTGGCGCGGCACACCGGTCTCAGGCATCAATTGTTGGATTCACTACTGTGCTTCCCTCTGTGGCTGGACGTTTAGTGGAGAAAGAGATTCGTACACTAACGGACGCAACAGCAACAGACCAACATCCTTGGACCCTAGTTCTTGGAGGTGCCAAGGTCGCAGACAAAGTGGAAACACTTGGAAAGCTCCTAGCTGTTGACAGAGTGGACAATGCGCTCATTGGGGGCCTTTTGGGCACCCTTTTTCTTATCGCTAAGGGTCTGGTTTCTGAAGAATATGCGAAGCCAATCAAGGGCTTTGAGGGAGCATTAACCACTGCAAAGGAACTCCTTGCGAAATACCCGGATGTCATCATTCTTCCTGAAGACGCAGCGGTCGAACGGGATGGTGAACGGTTTGAGTGTGAGTTCTCTCAGATGGGTGGGAATCCATTCTTCGATATCGGTCCAAAAACAACGAAGGGGTACGTAGAGATAATCCATAGATCCGCAGTTGTGTTTGCAAATGGGCCAATGGGATTCTTTGAGAAGGATGCCTTCGCAAAAGGGACTTCGGAGGTCCTTGATGCAATTGCGGACTGCAAAGGTATCACTGTTGTTGGCGGCGGCCATATGGGGGCGATGGCGCAGAGCAAAGGCCTCCAAGGGCGAATTAGTCATATTAGTACCGGTGGTGGTGCCACAATCAACTTCTTGACAGGAAAGAAGCTTGATCTTATCCTTGCTCTTGAGGCCGCAGCGAAGAGAATGCGATGAAAGTAAAAGTATGCCTAAATGGAAATCCTGAATATACATAATCGATGGTTTCTGTCATGATACTCAGTAGGTGATAGACTTGACACATAAGATGAAGTGTCCTAACTGTGGCTCGTCTGAAATTGGAAGGGAGATGTTTCCAGGAACCTTTGGTGTTCGAGCCAGATTTATCTACGTCTGCAAGAAATGTGGAACAAAATGGGAAGATACGTAGATGAAACCAGAGCCCGAAGAAGAAGTGGAGCCCCAGGCGAGATTCGAACTCGCGACCTGCTGATTACAAGTCAGCCGCACCACCAGGCTATGCTACTGAGGCACTTCTGAATCAACGGACCCGCGTTTTGGTTTTAAAAGCTATTCCTCCGAACACATGCTGCGCTAGAAGAAGAGTATAACTATCTGCTTGGATAATCCTCGTTAGCTGGAGACAACACGGTGACGATTGAAACTCAAAGGCTTCAATATGTTGACAAGCTAAGGCTTATTGGCCGAGATGCCCGTCTGACCATTATAGCTTGGGCATTCTGGGCCTTTGGCTATGGTATCAATGATGTGCTTTTCAATCTCTATCTACTTGAGGCGGGATTCGGGGAAGACTTTCTTGGCATGTTTCTGTCAATCTCTATATTCCTGTCAGGTGGATTTGCAATTCTAGCTGGAATGGTGGCAGATAGACACTCTCGGAAGAAGATCCTCCTTGCAGGATACATTGCCGTTTTCATTGGAACTTACATGCAGTACTCCACACTCTCTCCGACACTTCTTTTACTTTCACAGCTTCTCTATGGCGTTGGCTACGGCTTCACTGGGGTATGCTGGCAACCATATACAGTGAGTATCACCACCGAGGAAGAGAGAGTCCATGTGTTCAGCGTTCGATTTGCTTTCTTTCTACTTGCTAGTCTATTAGGTTCGCTAACAGGCGGTTTCTTGCCAACCATCTGGACAAATCTGGGCATTGCATTTGATCTACTGACAGCCTACAGATTTTCACTCTGGATAGCCCTGATTCCTCTAGCGCTAGCAGTTCTATCGATATTACCCATGAGAACCGATGAAGCTCCACAACAGAGAGGGGGTCTAAACTTCGGCAACGTAAGAAATCGAGGATTCATCGGAAGATATGCCCTAGCTTGGACAGTATCTGGTCTTGGTGCTGGTTTGTTTATTCAATTTTTCAACGTGTTCTTCAGTCTAGCCTTTCAGGCTGATGCTACTACTATCGGTATTATATTCGCCATCAATACAGTGGTTTTGGCGGGTGGAAACTTCGCCTCACCAGCGATTGTGGATCGGTTTGGTAAGCTTGGTACTATAATCTGGTCCCAAGTCCTATCTATTCCATTTCTCCTGCTACTCTCTTGGTCACCAGTGCTTTACATAGCAATCATTGGGTTCGTGGGACGTGCATTATTCATGAATATTGCATGGCCAGTGATGGATGTCTTCTATATGGAGGGCTGTTCGCAGGAAGAACGCTCAACAGCAATGGGAGTGATTAACACCGGAGACTCGATTGCTCGAGGAATCGGCTTGAACATTGGAGGCTGGCTTTTGGCTATGGGTTTCTTGAGAGTACCGTTTCTTATAGCTGTGATATTCTACGGCTTGAGCATAGTTCTGTTCTACGTCTTCTTCGGACGGGACGAATCAGTTCAACCTGACTCGTAGCGTCCGATTTCTTGAGTTCAGTCTACTTGTCATGATATACGTTGTCAATGATGATGGCATATGACAAGAGCATCAGTCGATCAGCTTCCAGGTCTTCAATCCTAATCACATATCGGTCCTTGAAGTTGAACGCTGGTGCAAAGACGTCGCGCCATTTGTCAGCTTTCTTAATTACAGCATAGACTTTCTTCTTGTCCTTTGGATCTGTAATCTTAAAGTTCCACTTTGTCACGCCGCCCTGAGCTTTGTAAATCTGTTCCTCTTGAGGAGTATAGAAATCGATTGAGCCACGGAATGCAATCATAGGCCTCTTACCCCTACCCACCAGAGTCCCATCAGGACGCTTGACCTCATAGATAGGTCTGGCAGCCATTAGCTTCTTGTTGATAGTGCAGAGCAGGGTGCCGTCAGGATCATGAAGGGATATTTCAGCTCGCATAGACAGAAGCTTTCTTTTCATGGAACCAACCTGGATGCCTTCCTGGTCGTAAATCTCACCGCCACCAAATTTCCAAGATTTCTCATGGAGTACGTAGAATGTAATTGTTGGATCGAGAAGACTCATCAAAATCACCTTGACTCATTGTTCGCGGCATTCGATTTAAGCAAATGTCGGCTGAAATCATCAGTAATTCGGCATTTTTGGTACAGTATTGTATCTCGCTTTTCGCGAGGTTCGGAAAATCAAGCCAAAATGCCTCTTCTTTGCACGTCCATCACGGACATGTTTATGAGGCAACAATATCATAAAATCCTGTCCGGAAGGCTCCAATTCTTGCACTTCCTTATGACACGCACGTGATACAAAGGAACAAGACCCACAAGAAAAGTAAAATAAC
>JBHLQS010000224.1:0-4452 GCA_048883405.1 Candidatus Thorarchaeota archaeon | reverse complement strand
GCCTCTCCCATGGATACTGCCTTCGCAATATCCATTGGCCCCAGACATGCACCTGCAACGAAAACACCATCTTGGAATGACTCAACAGGACGCAATTTTGGATGGGCGCAAAGGAAAAAGCCATACCGGTCTATGTTCATTTTCAGATTCCTTGCCATATCGGGATTGTCAACTTGAGGATGTAATGCCGTCGCCAAGACCACCAGATCATATGTTAGTGCAATATTCATGCCAGTATAGAGGTCTTCTGCGTAGACTTTTATCTTGTCTTTAGTTTCATCATGCTCTAGTTCTGAAGCTCTGCCTTTTACAATGTTCACTCCCATCTCACGCGCTCTCTGATAAAGCTCCTCATATCCAATTCCGTGAGTTCGTATATCCATAGTGTATATTGTGACATCGGTACCAGGATACTTCTCTTTGATCTGAGTTGCTTGTTTCAGAGAGTTCTCACAGCCAATATAGCAGCAGTAGTCTCTGTCCAAGCGTGCGTCACGAGACCCCACACATTGCAAGAAGGCAATACTAGAGGGAGTTTTTCCATCTTTAGGTCGCTTAATCTTCCCATGAGTCGGACCAGCTGCATTAGTTAGCCGTTCAAACTGCGCGTTCGTTATAATGTGTGGAAGGAGCCCATAGCCATATTCTCGTGTATCAAGTGGTTCATAAGACTGAAATCCTGTGGTTACGATGATTGTTCCTACATCTTGATTCAATAACTCATCAGTCATATTGTGATCGATTGCATTCGCTTTGCATGCTTCTACGCATTGGCCACATTCGCAGCATACAGCACAACTGAGACATCTTTCAGCCTCCGCCAGTGCCCTCTTCTCGTTGAAGCCTAGTTCCACTTCTGCGAAGCTATTCTTCCTCTTTGCAGTGCTTAGAGCTGGCATAGCCATTCTAGGGGCTGCCTGAACTCCCTCCTTAATGATGAGGTCCTCAGGCACCGGTGTGGGTTCTTCGCCTCTTCCAAGAGCGGGGTCTTCACCAGAAAGGAACATATCAATGGAGATGGCCGCCTCCTTGCCCGCTCCTATAGCTTCGACTACAGTAGCAGGTCCCGTAGCCACGTCACCACCAGCAAAGACTCCCTTCTTGCTTGTCTGATAGGTTACTTCGTCAACTGCAACAGTACCCCATTTAGTGAGTTCCAATCCCTTCAGCAGGCCCTTTGGATCAACTAACTGACCGATGGCAATGATGATATCGTCGACCCGCATATCAAACTCCGAGTCAGGAATAGGGATGGGACGCCTTCTCCCCGAAGAATCAGGTGCACCCAGACGCATCTGCACACATCGAATTCCGTTCACTTTCCCGCCGGTTTCAAGTATTTCCACTGGAGATGATAACAACTTGATTCTAACGCCTTCTCGTTCAGCTTCATCAATCTCGCTTCGAATGGCTGGCATCTCATCTCTTGAGCGACGATAGACTATTGTGACTCGATTGACACCCAGTCGCTTCGCAGTCCTAGCCGCATCGATGGCAGCATTCCCGCCACCTATCACAACAACATTTTGGCCCAGTGTAATCTTCTTTCCCTGATTGAATCGATTCAGGAAGTCAAGCGCATGATGCACTCCCTTTGCATCTTCACCCTTCACTCTGAGTTTGCTACTGACCGTGGCGCCGGTTGCCAAGAAGATAGCCTTGTACCCCTCCTTCTTCAGGTCACTGATAGACTCCACGCCCACTCCTGTCTTCATTTCAACACCTAGGGCTTCCACCTGAGCTATCTCCTCACGAAGGGTATCTCTCGGAAGGCGATACTCTGGTATGCCATATCTAAGCAGTCCTCCAGCTTCTGCTTTTGCTTCAAAAACGGTTACTGGATAGCCCAATTTGACCAAGTCGTATGCACAAGCAATGCCTGCAGGTCCTGCACCTACTATAGCCACCTTCTTCTTCTTGCTGGGCGCAATCGGTGCTATCGCTTCCTCCCCTTTCTCACGTGCATAATCCGCTAGAAACCGATGTAGGTTCCGAATAGATAGAGGCTCATCGACAGTTGCACGCTCACACTTCTCTTCACAAAGGCTTGTACAGACCCTTCCTAATGTACCAGGGAACGGATTCGATTCCCTGAAGATTTCGAGAGCCTTTTCGAACTTATTCTCTCTAATCAGCGTAATGAAAGCATGTGCATTTACTCCCGCTGGGCATGCTATTCTACACGCAGCTGTCCCTCTCTTGTCAATCGTGTATGTGTTGGGCACAGCCTGAGGGAAGGGCCGATAAATAGCCTTTCGAGTAGCTAGACCATATTCGTATTGGTTGGGTACACTGACTGGACAAACTGGATCGCATTCACCACAACCATTGCATAGGTCTGGATTGACAAAACCTGCCTTCTTTCTTATTGTGAGTTTGAAGTCACCTACGTGCCCATCAACATTCTCAAGCTCGCTATATGCGAGGAGGTCTATCTCAGGATGACGCTCAACTGATGCCATGATTGGACCTAGGATGCAGATTGCGCAGTCATTTTGTGGAAACACCTTGTCTAGGAGCGCCATTTGCCCACCTATTGTAGGACGCCGTTCAATGAGAGATACCGGATATCCGGCATTGGCAAGATCCAGCGCAGCTGATATTCCAGCTACTCCTGCTCCAACAACCGCCACTCTCGGGATGACGACTACTGACTCCATATCCAAGGGCTCGAGCTCGCGTGCTCTAGCTACTGCCATCTGCACGAGATGCTTGGCCTTCTCAGTGGCTCTGTCCTTCTCATCCATATGGCACCATGAAACATGCTCTCTGATGTTCACCATTTCAAATAGAAAGCGATTTAGCCCCACCTCTTCTATGGTCTTTCGAAACACAGGTTCATGTGTCCGTGGCGTGCAAGAGGCTACAATGACTCGGTTGATGTTATTCTCCTCTATGCTCTCCTTTATTGATTTGAGACCATCAGATGAACATGTGAACATGAGATCGTCGCTAAAGACAACATCTGGCAAGCCTTTGACATGATCACGAACAGCCTCCACGTCGACAGTACCGGCAATGTTCAAACCACAATGGCAGGTCCACACTCCAATCCTGACCTCGGCGTCTTCCGCTACCACGATTCTCCACTCCTAACTAGTAATCTTCGTTCAAGAAAAGAAGTGGTCCGGATTCGTTGCATCAGCGCCTACAGCTAATTTAATCCAGCGCACCGTCGTAGTGCCTCCGGACAGGGAAATATCTTTGTTCTATGCAATACCTACTGAACCTACACATAACCGGTTTGTTTTGTAACATATAAATATGGTCAATTCATTTATGCATGATTTTTGACCTGAATCGTCCACTCGTCCGAGGTTAATGTTTTCGAAAATTCGTTTCCTGTAGAGTATCGATTCCGAACACGACGTGTTTTGGAACGAAAATTCCCCAATACGGTCTATAACATGCCATTATGCGGATGACTGCATTTTGGAGGTTCCTATCGAGGCAGTCTAGACCTCCTTGATTGTGTAGAGGTACTCTCTTTTCTCCACTCCTGCAATCTCCACCTTATTCCATTTCATCATAGCAAGCAAGTTCCACAGAACACGATCGGATTCGAGCTGCGTAGCTTTGCTGATTGTGGTGACTGTCTTCGGCCCATCAGCTAATTTATGCAAGATGTAGTTCCTGGTGTACTCCTCGTGAACGGTCTTCTTAATCAAGTCCTTGAACTTCTCCTGAGTTAGTTCGCCATTTTGGACCAAGACGTCGCCTTTTCCCATTAACCATCTTAGCCGTTCATCAGCAAAAGCATCAGCCATGGCTTGCACACGCTCCAAAGTAGCTGTTTCTTTCATTAGGCAGCACCTCCTCTTGAGAGAGTGATACTGGCTCGCATGGCTGCTGCACTTCCTGCTGCAACACTATCAGGGATATCCTTAGGCGCCTCAGCACAGCCACAAACGTAGATTCCTGGGACAGTCGTGTCAACCGGCGTAATAGTGGCATTCTCTACACTGATGAAACCATCAATGTCAAGTTCCAGCCCCATATGGGCTGAGAGTTCCTTCAATGTCTTGGGAGGCAATATCCCTGGGCTTATAACAACCAGCTCGTGCTCGTTTTCCAAGAACTTACCACTCTCTGTGTTTTCCACGCGAACAATCAGATTGTTGTTCTTTGGGTTCTCAGAAACCTCGCCGACGCGACCCCGAATGAACTTGACTCCAAATCGCTCCTTTGCCATCTCCTTGAACTCCTCAAAGCCCTTTCCGAAAGCTCGAAGGTCTGCGTAGTAAAGCGTGACATCCTTCACATAATCGTGAGCTAGCTCGAAAGCCATGACGCCATTTTTGATTGAATACATGCAACATATGCGTGAGCAATTCGGAACGCCTTTCTCAACATCTCTGGCACCGACACACTGAATGAAGCCAATCGACTTGGGAATCTTTCCATCACTCAGTCGCATGAGATGTCCACCACTTGGACCCGCAGCATTGATGA
>JBHLQS010000223.1:0-4455 GCA_048883405.1 Candidatus Thorarchaeota archaeon | reverse complement strand
GCCAAGATGATTGGAATCTGAAGAGGTGATTTTGATGAGTTATTATAGCCATAAAGTTCCAGGAGGCAAGCTCATCAAAGTGAAGGTTGAATCAAAGGATGACTGCATTCAGGAGATTACTCTCCTGGGTGATTTCTTCCTGCATCCAGAACATGTGTTGGATGAGATTGAGGAATCACTATTAGGTATTAGGCTCTCGAAGGACGTTATTATAGAGAAACTGAAGGCAGTTCTAGACGGAAACAATGCAACGCTAATTGGTGCAGATGCTGAGGATTTCGCTGAAGCCATTATGGCAGCGTGGATGAACTCAGACCACAACTCATAACATTCAGCATGATACCATTAGTCGAGTGACTTGCATTGAAGCTGGCTAGATTTGTTGAAGGTTCACGAGTTGTTGCTGGTTTAGTGATTGATGACCGCATTGATGTGTACGACTCTTTGGGGTCGGATCCATTCGGCGAATTCATTGAACAATATCAACCAGATGAAATGGGATTGAATGAATTCATAAAATCCATGATAGAAGGGCAGGACTCATTGTCCTATGATTTGTCTTGGGTTGAGCCCCGTTTAATTGTACCCATGGTGCCTTCCGAGGTATGGGCTGCGGGCGTCACGTACAAGAGAAGTGTGGAGGCCCGTGAGGATGAGACCGGTGTGAAGGGAATATACGACATGGTCTATGAATCAAAGCGTCCAGAGATTCTCATCAAGGGGCTTGGCTATAGGACTGTGGGTCCAAATGACATCATCTGCATTAGGAGTGATTCCGCCTGGAATGTTCCAGAACCAGAGTTCACTCTAGTCTATGGGGAGAAGAAGGTAGTTGCATACATGATTGGCAATGATGTCAGCTCACGAGACATAGAGGGTGAGAATCCGCTTTATCTTCCACAGGCAAAAGTGTGGCGTAGTTCATGTTCTATCGGACCGTATCTTGTAACAACAGAGGAGCTGAAGGATCCGCGCAATGTGGCAATCTCCTTGGTCATCCATCGTGATGGTGACGTCGTATTCTCAGGTGAAACAAGCACTGCAAACATGAAGAGGAGATTTGAGGAGCTCAATGAGCATCTGTTCAGGGACAACCCAGTGCCAAGAGGCGCAATCATGCTAACTGGCGTAGGAGTAGTGCCGCCTGATGATTTCACCCTGAAACACGGTGATCTAGTCGAAATCACAATGGAAGGATTAGGAACCATGAGGAACTACGTGCATCAGCTGTGACGCCTGCAAAGAGTGAAATACTCAGACACATTTCTCAGTTTGATTGTAATGTCTGTATATGATGATGACACGAAGATAAAGAAGATAGATACTGATATTGACAAGTTCAGAGAGGAGCTTCGTCTAGCAGAATCACAGCTTCAAGGACTTGATTCTCGTCTCGATGCGGACGTCGAACGCTACCGCAGTGTCGCAAAAGCACGAAGAGATGAGTATGATGCCATTCGACAGAGAACCAAGGCAGCGGAAAATGCTTGGAAGTCTGCAGACAAGGACTTTCAATATGCTAAGAAACAGAAGGACAAGCAGGTTTCCGACATAAAGAAGCGTGTTGACAATCTAAGGAAGCGAATTAAGGATGCAGCCAAGACGCGGGATAAACGAATCAAAGAGATAGAGAGGGAGAGGGAACGCGCAGGATAAGCAAAGAAAAAGATAAAGAGCACGGGCGATTGCAGAACAAGCCGAGAAACCGTATTTGCCGCCAAAGAGAGGATTGCCAATGAACGCATACTTCATGATAGTATTGTTGTCATTTGTCCTGTTCTTTGTAGTTTGGGCTCTTGGGTGGCTTCTTGAAACTCTTTCGCGTTTCGTGCTAAGCACTGCACGCAATCCTGGCTCAAGGGCATGGTATATGCTAGTAGGTCCTGGAGTAGCGTTGCACGAGTCTTCTCATGCTTTGGGATGTGTCTTCACTAGAACGAAGATTGTGGAGTTTAAACCGATCAATGTGACAGTCGAAGAGGATAGAATCATTCTTGGTTATGTTCGCTATGTCAATCCTGCAAGTTCTTTGAAGCGTGCTGTGATTAACCTCGCACCAGTTGCAGTTTCACTAGTCCTTCTCACGTTCTTCGCACTCGCTGCAACCTACCTTGTCCCCGGGACTCGTCTTGGAGGGCAGGCAATTGACCTATTGTATACCCTCATTGACATTAAGTCACAACCAGCAGCTCTTGCTGATTGGTTGCTACCTGTGGAGCTAATCGGAGGCTTCCTGTATAGCTTTCTCTATGCGTTCTCCGGTCTTACTGTCATTAATCCGTTGTTCTGGATCATAGCGTTTCTTGCAATGACAATAATGTTCAGTAATGCGCCTTCTGATGTTGACATAAAGAATGCTAAAACTGGTCTAATATTCATCATAGTATTCAATCTCATCTGGCTGTGCGTAGCGTATGTCTTTCCAGCAGCCGGTTTCGTTCTCTTAGGTTTATACGAGCTTCTTGCCGTGATGTTTGCATTGGCCCTTGCATTTGCTGGTCTTGCATATGGCTTCTTTATTCTAGTAGCTGGACTTGCGAGAATCAAATCTCCTCTACAAATAATCCCGCTGCTTGGTTGCCTTGGCAGTGGTATCTCTTTATCCTATTTCGCATTTGGCACAGCAGCCTTTCAAACAGTTGTATCCATTGGCGTCCTGGTGGCTCTAATGCTTCTTCTTCTAGCGATAAAGAGCACCAGAGCATCCGGGTAATACCTACTTCCATATTCCCTACTGTTCTCCTATACTTGGGTACAGAGTATGACCAAAATACAAATCGTCAGAAGACCATCTCTAATTAGCCCCCGGCATCTCCTAAGGTACGTGTTCTCAACCGAAATGCAGGTTGAGCAAGCTGCCAAGATTCTCAATGAGATAGTTCAGAGTGATGGGATTGTTATGGATTCAGACTGGCGTCGATTTGTTTTGTCAAGCCGGGGACTATATGTGAAAGTGATGAGAAAGCTGAGAGACACAGGACTGGTTGAAAAGCGAATGGGTGAGTTCAGGCTAGCCAGTGAATTCTCCAATTCACTAGGAAAGATGGCTGACTATTGGTCTCAGATTGTTGGCTCCTTCCAGGGTGGAGACAAGGCGATTGCATTCTAGGGCTTCTCTACCTCGACTTCGCCTTCCTTGATTTTCAGTTCTCTAAGTGTAGAAACTGCTTTGTCTCCTTTAATCTTCAATACTCCAAGCTTGTCATATTGACGGACCCATTTCGTCACGAGCCCGACAGGCTGAGCTAGTGTCTTTGCAAGGTCCGCAATGGGAATCGAACCAACTTCATCTACTAGGATGAGCACCTTGGTGCTGGACTCTTGGTTCAGCACATCTATGTATCTCTTTACTCGCTCGTCTGAGATATCTCTCTGCTCTAGGGCTAGATCTCGTTCTTTTTCCATTAGTCGAGTAGCTTTCTCAAAGGCCTCCTTCTGCATCTCGAGTTTTGGTATCTTCTCCTGGGTGGCCTTTACCTCCGCTTCCAGATCATAGATCTGCTGCTCCATCTCCTTGATGCCTGTTATCTTGTCTTGGATGGCATTGAGTTCGTCAAGCCTGGATTGGCTCTCTGCTTCTGCAGTTTCTCTCTCCTTCACAAGACTCTCGGCCTGCCGCTGCAAATCCAGAATCTCTGCCTGACTCTTATCGGCCTCAACACGTTTCTCTTCTAGTGCCTTATCAACCAGCGCCAGTTTTGCTTCTAATGCCTCATACTCAGCATCTGACTTTGTGCTGGCTGTCTTGGCTGCCTCGGCTTTGCTCTTATACACCTCTAGCTGGCTCTCCGCCTCTTTGTATTTCAAACGGAGCTCATTAGCCTCCGCCCGAACAGTATCAAGTTCATCCGTTCTGGCTTTGATGGAGGCATCCTTCTTTACAATGTCTTGCTTAAGCGCCTCTACCTTGTCATCATATTCCTTGAGCTTGCGAGCCAACTCCTCAGTTGCAGCATCAGCTGTCTTCGTCTTGTCTACAATGCTCTGCAATGCTTTTATCTCTCGCTCGAGCTTCGCTATTTCAGCATCCTTCTCAGCTAGGCCTGTCTGGAGGGACATCCCATCCTCTTCAAGACTTGTCATGAAGGACCTTACAATATCCTGCTGCTCCACAATTGTGGTTCTCAGATCAAGTTCGGATTCTCGCACTCTTTGAGCGAACTCCTTGAATCGCTGTTGGGTCTGCTCTACAATCTTGTCAACTAGATCCTTCTCAAGTGCAGCGAATTCATTGTCGACAATGTCAACAAATGTAGCTTCAATGAAGCTCTTGAAGAACTTCATTCTCAGGCGCTCGACCATTTCTTCAGAGATTCGCGACTTGAGCTCGACGACCTTTCCTCTGAAGGTCAGAAGTTGGGCTGCAAATACTCCTACAACACCTCTTTGTAGTGATGAAATATCGGATCGAAGATTCTCCAGCTTTCGAAGAAGCGCGTCAAATCCTGCCACGGC
>JBHLQS010000222.1:0-4457 GCA_048883405.1 Candidatus Thorarchaeota archaeon | reverse complement strand
TTGCTACACAATCGCCGAATTCATCAGAGATCAGATGATTCAGTGATCAAGTTTGTGGGCAATGACAGTCCAGTGTTCATTCGTCGTGCCAGAGGATATGTGCCTGAACCTTTGACCGTGAATTGTAGTCCAGTACTGAAAGTTGTTGCAGTGGGACCTGAAGAGAAAGCGACTGGTGCAGTCCTCAAGTCCAAGAAGCTATACATGACACAGCATATAGGCGATACTGACCGTGTAGAGAACATTGACTTCCTCAGATCCAGCATCGATCATCTGATGTTTCTGCTTGGAATAAATGATGTTGATGCCATTGCATGTGACTTGCATCCAGAGTTTCTGAGCACAGAACTGGCTGAAGAACTATCTTCAAAGATGGATGCTCAATTATTCCGCGTACAACATCATCATGCGCATCTCGCAGGAATACTGATAGACAACAATATGGACCTTGATACAAGTATTGTCTGTATTACAGCTGATGGCTATGGATACTCTCCTAATGGAGATGGATGGGGGGGTGACATACTGGTCGGAAATGCAGCAGAGTTTGCAAGAAAGGGGGGATTAACGCCAAGTCCATTCCCAGGAGGAGATCTCTCGGCAAGGTATGCAGTACGGTCTCTAGTAGGAATCCTTGGGAACAGGCTTCCGACTGAGAGATTTCTATCAACTGTATTAGGACAGCCGATTGCATCAAATGAGAATCTGGACGAGCAAACAATGCCAGTCCTCCTACATGCTATGACTCAAGACATCAATGTGCTACGGAGTACCAGTGTTGGTAGGTTCCTTGATGCTGTGGCAGTTTCATTGGGTGTCTGTTCTGAGAATTCGTACGACGGCGAGTGCCCAATGAAGCTCGAGGCACATTCGATTAGCTCCGATCTCAATATCGAGTCAGACTTCATTTCAGGTGGTAATGTCGTCGAGTTGAACTCGGCAGAATCGCTTGACCAGATTCTTGAACTGAAGAGAAAGGGACATTCCACACACAAGATCGCATATGCTGCGCATCGACATGTCGGGAAGGCCCTCGCTGAGATGGCCTGCAGAATTGCAGATGACGAGGGCATCAATCATATCGGATTCTCTGGTGGCGTGGCTTTGAATCGGATTATTACTGAAACACTAGTTGATGTGATTCGTTCCAAAGGAAAGCAGCCTCTGATACACAAGCATATACCACCTGGGGATGGAGGAGTGTCTGCAGGTCAGGTGGCTGTCGCAGCGGCTCGAATGAAATGAACACTAAAGCAATGATTCGATGGCTTCCATTCCAAGGTCAAGAGCCTGTACATTGATGGATTCGAACTTCTTTGGGAATGTCGACCGTACTATCTCAAGCGCTGTTTTCTTCTTAATTGGTGTGATTCCAGTTCCTATGATGCCTCCCAACATCACCATATTCAGTGACAGAGAACTTCCCGCCTTTTGGGCCAAGGCCATTGCATCCACCTCTAGAACTCGACCAGTAAACTTCTTGATACCGCTGATGATCTCCTCATGGTCAGGGTATTCCGCCTCGCCCATCGATACGGCCACAGGATACTGAATATGGGAACTCAGTAGTACACATCCATCCTCTGCAATAGTCTGAATCTCTCTGAGGGTTTCAATTGGTTCAAATCCTACCAGTAAATCTGCAGTACCCGGATCGACTATTGGACCTTTTGCACCATCACCAATCCGAACAGTACAAACAACATGACCTCCACGCTGAGCCATTCCGTGAATCTCACCGACACGGACATTCAACGAGTCTGCAAGTGCTGCTTTTGCCAGAATCTCAGCAAGAGTGAGGACACCTTGACCACCAACACCAGTGATTGCCACATTGATTGTATTACTTCTATTACCAATCACTCTTATGCATCCTCCTGTTTGATTGCACCTTGTGGACATACAGAAACACATGTGCCACATAGATTGCACAAGGTTTCATCAATCACTGCCTTTTCGGTTTCAGGATCTTGATACATAGCTGGACAGGATAGACGGTTCAGGCATCGCTTGCACGCATTACATAACTCCTCATCAACATAGTACTTCGGGGGAAATTCGCCGCTTCTTTGTCTATCTGCAGCTGTAAGAAGAGCACACGGTTCTATTGACACCATCACTGCTGGCGCCTGGTTCTCTCTGACCCATGTCACCATTTCCCTGATTTCCGCAACAAGGGTCGCCATGGAATCGAATGGTTGAATGGTTTCGACATACTTTACCCCAAGTCCCTTACAGATCTCTGCGATATTCAGTGGTTCGACTTGTTTTTGCATTCCAGTGACTCCAGTACCAGGATGTGGCTGGTGTCCGGTCATTGCAGTAGTTCTGTTATCAAGAACTACTAGACTGATTGGATGGCTATTGTATACAGCATTGGCAATACCGGGTAGTCCCGATGCAAAGAATGTACTGTCACCAATCGTCGCCACAACATCTTGACCAGTCACACGGGCAATTCCACAAGCTGTCGTGATTGATGATCCCATGTCAAAGAGAATGTCAGCAGTTTCAAGGGGTGGTGCTATACTGAGTGTGTAGCATCCAATGTCAGAAGGATAGATCGCCTTGCCTCGTGTGGCAGTTCGTATGGCATAGTAGGTTGCGCGATGAGGACATCCAGCACAGAGGAGAGGAGGTCTCGGAGGTAATTCAGGAAGCTCCGCTGTCTTCTTGTCTATCTCTTCCCAGTTAATACTTGTATTACGATTAATAATCTTGGAGAGAGCTGTGATGACAATTCGCGGACTATACTCAAAAGTTCGTGAGAAGTATCCTTGTTCTTTTCCAAGGATCTCAACAGGGATTTTGTTGAGCTGAGCAATCCTTCTCGCATGGGTTTCTAGGAACGGCTCCAGCTCTTCAACTATCACGACTTTTTTGTGTTTCTTGAGGAATTCACCAATTTTCGCCTCTGGAACTGGGTGAGTCATACCAAGTTTGAGAACTTCTGCTGAGAGTTCCATTGACGAAAGTGCCTCAAGGACATAGTTGTATGCTACCCCACTGGTGATTATCCCAAGATCTCCCTCTCCCTGGATGAAGTTAAGGGGAGTTGATTCAGAGACCTTCATTGCTTTCTTCATAGTTTCAAGAAGTATGGGATGCCGTTTTCTAGCAACTGCTGGAATTGGTACAAATCGAAATGGTTCCTTCTCAAATTCCACCGTAGCAGGACGTTTTCTTATTTCTCCAAACTCCACTGGAGATCTGGTATGATTGACACGAGTTGTCGTCCTAAGGAGTACGGGAAGCTCTAGTTTCTCAGATATTTCATATGCCTTAAGAACCATCGATTTGGCTTCAGCGGGATCAGCCGGCTCAACCATAGGCATGTTGCCCATTAGAGCATAGTATCTACTGTCATTCTCATTCTGTGAGCTCCACATACTGGGGTCGTCAGCCACTACGATGACCATACCGCCTCGTGTACCTACATAGGCCAGTGAAAAGAATGGGTCAGCTGCTACATTGAGACCTGGCCCCTTACAGACCATCATGGATCTCACACCTGCAACTGCAGCTGCACCCGCAACTTCCATGGCGACCTTCTCATTGGCACTGAACTCGAAGTAGAAGTTTGGAATATGAGGCGCCATGAATGTGAGATTATTCCCAATCTCACTGCTTGGAGTTCCAGGATAGAGTGCAGCAAGTCGTACGCCAGCCTCAAGAACACCTCGAGCAATAGCTTCATTGGCAAGAAGAAGTACTTTTTTTCCCACTTTGTCTTCTAGTAGTTCTTTGGGTTTGGTCAATCACCTAGCCTCCGATCTCCATAAATGACAAGCACAAGCCGTCCGGAGGCAAATCCGTCTATCAACCTTGTGGTATTGGAAATGATCCCGAAACTCAATTTTGTAATACATATAATACCATGGAACACGTGTTCTAATATATTAATATACCCTATATCCAGATATTATGGTCTGACACCCCTTCATTTCCACTGGAAATGATAAAATGGGGCGATCAAGAGCGCTGAAAGAATGATAATGATAAAATGGAGATGAATGCGAGCTCCACAAACGGATATTTATATTTACCTTTTTCGATAAGTATCGATACTTTCAAAGATTTCTAATGGAAATCAAGGGGTGTCTAGGATATTGGAACACGTGTTCCAACCATCAGACTTCCCTCAGAACTTCAAAAATTCTAGCCTTCAATATGTCAGAATAGGATCTGAACAGTGAATCGAAGAGAGATCTATATTCTCCAGGCACCAATATTGCAGAGTCAGCCACCGCTAATGCCCCTGATGTATCAATAAGACCTGGCTTTCTTTTCTGTCTAATCCCCATCTTTGTCTTCCATGAGTAGGTATAACCATAGAGTTCCTTAGTAAATGAAACACGTCGAGCATTGGTTTCGCGAGCGCGCCGACAATCATACAAATAGAGGAAAAATGTCATAAAATTGGAACACATGTTCACATTTTCAGTCTTAGTAATACA
>JBHLQS010000221.1:0-4473 GCA_048883405.1 Candidatus Thorarchaeota archaeon | reverse complement strand
ATGTCAGCACCAATACTGTTCACCAATGCAATCTTGTGACCCACTGTGTCATAGGAAAGATCTGAATATGCTAGAATACACTGTTCCACTTCAAACTTCTCGACTAATTCAGGCAGTATTTCTTCGGGGTAAATCTTGATACCATCCGGATAAAGGTCGCCAGATAATTCAGGAGGATACAGTCTGTCCTCAATACCCGGTATCTGCTCAGCTGTGAATGCTACAACCTCATAGTCCTCATTGTCACGAAAGAATACGTTGAAGTTATGGAAATCACGGCCAGCTGCACCCATGATTATTACTTTCTTTCTGGTCATTGGAATCTCTCCGTTGAAACTTCTCAGAAACGTTTGAATTAGCCAGAGGTGCGTGTTAAGTAATTAACGGTGAACGCGTTCATCATACTGACGTCGATTTTTCGGGAAGTCTGTCCAATAATAATAATTATGGTTATCAGTGAATTATATCGGAAAATCGAGACATAACACCTACCTTTAAATAGAGTCAATGATTGCTATAGTGGAAGAGTGTTCTGTGGAGACTCTCGCCGGCTTGTCAGTGGGGTGCGACTTTGAAGCTTGTAGATTTGGCAAAAACTGCTCTTAGAATACTACAGGAACATGGGGAGGAAGGGATTAGAAGCGATTTATTAGCTGAGCAACTCGATACTCCCAAACGGCGAATCTATGATGTAATAGCTGTTCTAAGAGCTCTAGGACAAGTATCAACAAAACGTCGGTTTGATGGAACAACCATCACTTGGATTGATCAAAGCCAAAATCTGGTTTCAAAGGCTGAGTATGATGAGGTTGTTGCAAAGTTTGAGGAGGCAGACCGTGAGCGAATTGACCTACAGCTCCAGCTGGTTCAATTAAAGGAACAGCTCAGAATAGCAAAGACAAAGCTGCGTAGAGACGTCAAGGCAGTAGAGGCTGCCGAAAGGACCGAGTTTGATACTACCCAATTGCGAGTGAGAGCTCTCTCACATGCAGGGATAAAGAAAGTCAGTCAATCTGGAATTGATGTGGTTATTGAGGCCAATGAATCCGGCATAGTCGTAGATCCCACAGTAGTAGAACCGGATGAGAATGAGATATTACTACGAAACCTTCAGCAGAGTCTCTAGAGCTACTTCACTTTAACCTGATTAAGGCCTTGCTTCCCCGTCTTATGCTCTTAAGCTGATCCAGCTTTTCCCCATTTGATTCTATTTGTCCGATGACTGTGACTGGACTGAAGGTAGTCTTGTCAACCATATAGATGCAGAGATTATCACCCAAGGGCATGTATGCTATATCTCCTCGTTTTACTTCCTTAACTGGCTTTATGTTGCCTCTGCCTATGCCGAGAGTTATTTGCATCTCATCCCGCATCAGAGCAGCTCGACCCTCGAGTGGAAGCTTGGATTTGATGTCCTCAATAATGAGGGGTGCCATTACCCTTTGCAGAATTGCACTCAACACAAGTTCCCCTTCAAATTCCACCTCCAATGGCAGGTCACTCTCACTCATGTGAAACACCGTTGAAACTAAATCGGCTCAAGCTACTAAAATCTCCTACGTCTGCTCCCTCAGCAAAGGCTTAATTGTGGCATTTTCAAGGTTCAAATGGAGTGGATTGGGCTGCAGCGAGCCAAACTTGACGTTGCTTTTGTGGTCGATACGACCGGTTCAATGAAAGATGACATTCGTGCAGTGAAGGACAGCCTGTTTGAAATTGTCGACAAAATCACCACACGAACTAAGGAATTGAGTATACGATTCGCGATAGTTTCATATCGTGATCATCCGCCTCAGGATCACTCCTACGTGACACGGATTTTCGATTTTTCGGACCGTATCAAGAACGTACATAGGGAGATATCGAATCTTAATCCTTCTCAGGGCGGAGATACACCTGAAGCTGTTGCTGACGGATTATTTGATGCTAGGACAAAGCTCTCATGGGATGAACATGCCTACAAGGCATTGCTACTTGTCGGGGACGCACCACCACATGGCAGGAGGTACAATAGACTAAGCGATGATTACTTTCCAGATGGATGCCCCAAAGGCCATGACCCTCAGAGAGAAGCGCAATCTCTCAAGAGCCGTTATGGGGAGACCGTCTTCATTTTCGTTTGCGGCTGTAATCCTCTTGTAAAAGAGTCGTTCAAAAACATTGCAGATTCGGTAGACGGAGGACGATATTATTCTCTTCAGGAAGCACACGAATTGCCTGAAGCTATTCTTCAAATTCTTGAGGGAGTAAGTGACCTTATTGAGTCTGATCGAAAAGTCCTTGCCTACTATGAAGCCAATGATGGGACATTTGACATCGGGGATGCTGCAGTTCAGCTTGGACTGGATCTAAGAGATGTAAAGACCTCGCTATCACGATTGCTTGAGCTCAGTAAGATTGCGAGGTGGCCAAAGGGGCGTCCTCTTGCAGCATCTAAGATGGGAATGAGCGTTGAGCTTGGTGAAGTCCCTGACGCCTTGATCGCCGGAAGACCATTCATGTACGATTTGAGAGTGAAGAATCCAAGTCGTGCTGTCGTGGAAATCCGTCTTGTAGTCACATTGATCACACCGGAAGGAGTATCTGAGGTTACAAATGAGAAGCATGAGGTTGGCCCCAACTCTGAACGACATATTGAGGCGCAGCTCACACCAATGACAGATGAAAAAGGCAAGGCAAGCATTCGTGTTGAGGTCATGTATGGTTCCAAATCCCTTGCAACTGCGATATACAATACCCGTCTGTATTAGGTGCGTGACAGGTCTTGGAGCTCGAAGCTATCAAAGGACGAAGGCAGAAAGGAATATCATTTGTGCATCCTTCCGTAACCGCGATTGCCACGGCTCAATTGAGCTTTGGAGGCGTCATTGTCTTTTCTGACATACGCACTTCGGAGAGAGTAGCTTCTGGCTCCATTGTAATGGATTCCCGCATATTCAATGAGTTGGGTTGTGAAGAGCACAGCGAAGTCTCTTTGACAGCTGTTCCCGAAACGATTCCTGACTCCAATGAGATAACCCTCCTAATTGATTCCCTTGAAGGATTAGAGAATACGGGAGCTGTGGATGCCTTATCCAAACGAATCGAAGATCTGAGGGATTGTCTTGATGGCCTGATTGTACGAATGGAGCAGCGGATTGAAATTGCTGAACTTGGCATAAGACTGATTGTGGACAATTTGAATCCCATCGCCGAGCAATTGCAGGCATCTAGAATTATGTGGAATCAGGTGTTGAAGGTCAATCTAATGCCTGTAGCTGAATTACCCTCCTGTTTCAATATCTGCCACGCGATAGATGTTGGAGCTTCTTCTAGCATTGAAGATCTAGAGATGGAAGATGGCACTCGAGGAATCTCGCGTTTCAAAGCTAGTCTGCGTGCAATCGAAGCCATGCTGTCCTCTGCCAAGGAGTGCGATGACGCATTGGTTTCAGCTATTGCGTTTGGTGAGTCGTCCGAGCAACTCACATCCAGTGAAGGTAGCACACTTCAGTTCAGTTCAAAATCATATCAGGCAATCCGCGATTGGCTTTCAGAACAGAATAATGACCATAAAGATGAACCTTCAAATCCAGGGAGTGCTTTGGAATTGTCTATTGAAGTAGCACAACACTTGAAATCGCAGAACGGACTGCCTACCATTGTAATACTCATATCCGGGGGTGCATTCACTTCAGGTCGCAATCCGGTCAGTATGGCAAGAAAAATCACTGAGAGCGAGGATATCTTGATTACGTGCGTGGCACTGGGAATCGAATCTGACAGGGATCTAATGCAGGCCATTGCGACTGCAGGGAAGGGGAGTCTGATTCATATAGACCAATTCAAAGATGTCACACGAGCGATTGGAAGAATATTCGATAGGATTGAAAGCGAGGTTGTTGGCAGGTGAAAGACGAAGCAATAACCAGACTTCAAGCAATGTATAGTAGTAGCGAGGTCCTCGGATATCTAATAGCACAACTTCCAGAAAAGGGACTCAAATCGGGTTGGGTTGAGGAAGGGCTGCTAGCGAAGGGCCTTCAAGAGTCTTCAACAACGAAATTCAATCAAGAGAATTACATTGGACCGACGCATGAAGCAATACAGTTGATGGCTGATCGCGCAATGGACGCTCCAGGAAGAACCGGCATCTTCATTCTTGGAGAGCCAGGGCTGGAATCATCGAAGCTCGTTGTTGTGCTATCCGATGATGAGCATGCGCGAGGGCGAGTCAAGCTTGTTACAACAATCTGGCTGCGTGACTATTCCCCACATGATATCATTCGCCTTGTTCTAAAGTATCTCTTGGGAGAGAAGCTTTCTCCAGAATTTGAAGAACCCCACCTGGATTATATAGAACAGTTAAGAATAGACGCCATCGAGTGGGAGGCTGCTGAAGCCCTTAGCCTATCTATCCCTGGAAGGAAATTCAATACGTCAATCTGGATAAAACAGGCAATTGAACAGCCGGAGGAGGAATACTCAATTGCC
>JBHLQS010000220.1:0-4477 GCA_048883405.1 Candidatus Thorarchaeota archaeon | reverse complement strand
CCATTGATGAAACTGATCTCAAGATACTTGAGCTGTTGCAAGAAGACTGTAAGCTTGGAGTACAGAAGATATCCCAAGCGGTGGGCAAAGGTATCTCAACAGTTCATGCTAGAATCAAGGCCTTGGAACAGAGGTCTATCATCAAACAGTACAGTGCAATCCTTGACCCATTATTACTTGACCGCTCAACACTCGCACTGATTTTTGTCACAATAAGATACCGAGTGCCAAATCAACCCGATCTTCTCTCTCAAAGGGAATTCTGTGAGGAGATATCTAAACACCCCTATGTTCAAGAAGTGTTTGTCTTGAGTGGCCAATTTGATGTCTTTATGAAAGTTCGTACCAGAGATGTCGAAGAGATGAACCGTTTCATTGTAGATTTTCTTCGGGAATTGCCTGCAGTGGAGAGGACACTGACAATGTTTGTCATGGACAACTTCCTTGAAACTCAGGAGCTACGCAGGCTAACAGATAAAGACTAGAATTCGTAACTCTACGCCTCTCCTGGAATGCCATAATATGTCATCATGTTGACATCAGCACCTGCTAGCTTCAAGTACATCCAAAGCTGCATCTTGTGCATCGAGATATGGGTGGTAAACTCCGCGAAATAATATTCCCAGGGCTTCTTCTCCTTCTGCTCATAGAATGGCTGCATTGTTGCTGCAAGGAATTCCTCATCAGACATGCCTGTGAACTGAGTCTTGACCGATTCCACTCCCTCATCAAAGACAGAAATCATCCCGGCAATGTCATCACGCAATAGCTCCTTCTCCCTTGCTTGAATCTGTTCCATATTCTCAATTTCGCCTCTGTACACCGATGGGTCCATCAAGGGTATTTGGGCAAGGTGGTTTGCGAGTTCCTTCAGATTTCTCATTCCTTCTCTAGGCATGAAATCAAGGTCAATGCCTTCTGCACATTCGAGAACAACCCGTGCTTGCTTGCTTTCATGAATAAACATCTTCAACATACTGTCAGATATGTTTGGCATTTGATCGCCTCCTTTTCCTAAGAATAAGCTGTAGGATTAAAGATAATCGCTCAAAGCGACCGAGTTCTTTATGCCTCAGATTGTCTTCAGATTTGGTTGGCGGCTAAAGTATGTCTGTGGAATGGGACTATCCTGAACCAAGAGAAGGCCTTGCTGGGCAGTGGGACACATTCATCGGACCTGGTGCGACAAGGGCCGAGAGTGCACTAATGTTGGGTCTTGGTCTGGCAGCTGGACTCCTTTTGCTTGTCTATCAATACATTGCCGGGTTGGGTTGGGACATCTTACAACAAATCGTGGCTGCGTTATTGACCTTCGACCTAGTAGGAGGCGTGGTTTCGAACTCTACATCTGCCACCAAACGCTGGTATCATAGAGAGGGACAAGGATTCAAGGAACACATGGGGTTCATAGCTTTCCATTTCATCCATCCATTGTTGATCGTTATATTCTTCATGTCATTCGACTGGATCTACTTCGCACTCGTCTATGGATATCTCATAGTTTCAGCTGTGGCTGTTCTTCTGTCACCGCTGTATATCAGACGTCCAGTGTCAATTGTGATGTTCTTGGGAGCACTTGTGGCGAACATCTATCTTCTTATTCCTGCTCCTGGATTCGAATGGTTTGTACCTGTCTTATTCCTCAAACTCATCGTTGGTCATGCTGTGAAGGAGGAACCCTATCGGCCTCGAGAGGCCTGACTTATGCTGCATACTATCAAGACTGAATCTTGCCTTTCAATTCTGAGAGTTGCTTATGGATATTGAACTCGTTGAGCATTCTGCCAATTCGTTGTTCACGAGCCATTCCTTCCAAAGGCTCGAATCCATAGAGAAATGAGTCGAGAGAATCAACATCTTTCAGGAGCTCTGCGTAGGGAACTTCTGTCACAACACTCTTGTCACTGTGGCTCCGAACTGCCTGATAGATAATTGCGAGCTCAGCCTCTGAGATCTCCCCCAACTGAGCTCCCCATTTTTCGTTGTATTCTTCTACTATCTCATGAATGTATTCCTCAGCCCGCAGACCATGATCTTCATACTCATTCGTGTGGAGTGTATAGACATCATGGAATGCGCACACCAAACCCGCGAGCTCGGGATTGAGTCCGCGCTGCAACGCTACGACCTTTGCTAATTGGGAAGTTGAATACATGTGGGCGGCTCCCCATACGATTGGGGTTTCTCGCTTCTCTTCTTTGGATAGGGCTTCTATCCTAGACTGCAGAATAGCTAGAACGCGATTAAGTCTCCAGACGGGTAGTCCAGCTTCAGGGTTCCTTTTGCTAAGAATTGGCATGAGATTCCCTCGACGAAGTCCAACCATCCTGTCCCTATTCACTACTTATCTCTGCTCTTCTTTCTCTTTGGAATGAACATGCCCGTTCTCTCTCTATAGTCAATGTAGTCCTGACCATAGCGTATTACAAGGTCTCTCTCCTCGACAATGCAGAAGTAGTAGAATGTCGGAAAGAAGACCAACGAGAGAACTGCTAGCAATGGGGAATTGAGATATAGTGCGATGAATAGTCCCAGCCAAACTTCTCCTAGGGCCTGAGGATGTCTGATCCTCTCATATATCCCACCGTAGAGAGTATGCTCCTTCTTTGGAATCAGGGTTTCCTCTCCTGCATCTCTAGCTCCAATATACATGAGATACATACTTGGTATGAGAATTGCTGTAGCTATCACTGCAGTTATCCAATAGTCCCAAGGGAAGAAATCAGGTAACGGCGTGGACAATGGATAGAAGTAGTAGATGACATAGTTCAGAAACATGAGATAGTAAGCTGCAGACGCTATCTTCCTGTTCCTGGCACTCTTCTCGTATGCAATCTCTCCGATTTGCTGTTCCAGGTCTGCCGGACTAATGCTCCATATGTAAAACACGCTGGAGAGGACAATCATGAAACATAGTGCTAAGAAGTTCAAGACATCTATCGTAATGATGCACCTATTCTAGATTGATTGAGATTCAGGATTTAAGCACGAGGGAGCTGTTTCCTGCCCATTGACGAATGTTAATTAATGAATACGAGAAATGAGTAATGTACAAGAACAAAGGTAAAATGAAACGGGAGGCGGAATCCACCGCTGAGTCATCGAGAAGAAGAAGATACGAGTAATTTCGGTTGGTCAATACATCTAGCTTCAGAGGGTGATGATGAACATGTTCCCATCGTCTTTGATGAGGAACCAAATACCGATCCGAATCCTAAGGGGAGACAATTGGGGAGGCGGCCTACCTCACCCCTGGCAATCCTCATGTTTGCCATGATGAGTCTATTCCTTATTCAATCCGCAGGAATCGCTTTCATTCAGATAGGGATTCCGATGTGGCTTGCCATTTTGATAGTGCCTGGCTCTCTCCTGGGGAGTTTAGTGAACATCCCGCTCTACACTATTAAGTCAGAATCCTCTCAGGTAGTGGGGGCACCTTACATATCTGACTGGGGGTTCAGCTTTCAGGTGTTTCAGCCTAACACCCCTAGTGAAACCAAGATAAGCATTAACCTAGGCGGCGCTATTATACCAATGATAGTTAGTGGATATCTTATCCTCCTGAATCTCCTATCTGTTGCTCCAATTCTATTCGCCACGGCTGCAGTGACCATTGCTGTTCATCTTATAGCAAAGATTGAGCCAAACATGGGAATTGTCACTCCTGCGCTTTTGCCACCACTTGCAGCTGTTATGGCAACTTTAGCTGTAGGCTTCATCTTCTCTGGAATCATCAACCTGTACGCAATCGCCTACATATCAGGAACAATGGGAACCCTCATTGGTGCGGACTTCTTGAATCTTGGAAAGCTGTCTCAACTAAAGACAGACGCCGCATCAATTGGTGGAGCTGGAACCTGGGATGGAGTGTTCCTCACAGGAATACTAGCTGTTGTTCTCTTGTAGTCTTGAGCTATTGAATGCCACACCATTCGAGCATGGTCTTTGCAATGACTTGAGATGTGTGCACAATAGACTCAATGTTCACAATTTCATCAAAGGAGTGGATTCTCTCGGCCAGGGGTCCACAGGTTATGGCAGGAACTCCATGATGCACAAAGTATCTTGTATCTAGACCTGATGAACCTCCAATGAAGTCTGGCTCCCGTCCAGCAACATGAATGACATTCTTTCTCACCAGTTGTACAAAGTCATTGTTTGCATCCAATTCGTGTGGCCGTGCTTTCCACCCGAACCACTCCACTACTGGAGGATTGTCCTTAAGCCACCCGTCTCCCTTTGCTGCTTCGCTAATGACATCCTCAACTTGTTTCATTACCTCTTCACGCGTTTCTCCAGGCGGAAATCCGATTCTACATTCTATCGTGCAGGAGCCAGGAACAGTAGATGGCCAATCACCAGCCCTGATGACTCCAATATTGATCGTAGTGGCTCTCCCTTTCATTCTGGGATCTGTTTCAGCATAGCTGTAGCTTATTCTGGCTTGACGGTCTTCATGGAGTTTCTGTATAGCTGC
>JBHLQS010000219.1:0-4478 GCA_048883405.1 Candidatus Thorarchaeota archaeon | reverse complement strand
ACCTGGATGCTTGATCTTGAGCATATTCGAGATTGCATTCCATTCCCCAGAACCGTTAGCAGGATTTACCCCTGATTCATGCTATTCAGCGAGTTTCAAATCATCGGCAATGTCGATAGTCAACGCTCGGCGCGTAATGGCTTGAGTCACTAGCAAGGAGAAGACGAGAGCTGTTCCTATTATTATTGAAAGGAAGCCATAGGGGACTGTAATCGTCAGCGGAAGCTGCTCCCACGAAACACCCGATGAAAGACCTAGATACATTACTGGCATCTGTAACATAATGCCTGTGATCAAGACACCCACGATAATGCCAGTTAAAAGCCCCAGAATAGTCCCCAAGAAACTGTCAACAAGGATCGCCTTTTCTATTGAACTTGGCTCTGACCCTAACGCCCTCAGAAGAGAGAAGTGTTTCCTGAGGGTTCTAATCTTCACTGTGATAACTAGAGTAACTCCTGCAGTCAAGTACAGAATCGAGAAGATCACATTCAGCGTATATGCACCATAGATAGCTTGCCCCGCCCTTGAATTAAGGATTGAATCAATGTCATCATACGGCGTATTTAGACTAGTGAAACTCGAAGGTGCTATACTAAGAATATCTTCCATTACTTTGGTGTAATTAGCCCCTTCATCCAGACTGATATAGAACTTGCTCACTCTCTGAGAGTCTGTGATGTTGTGCATTTCCTCAATGTCCATCACAAAGAATGGATGTCCTCCTCTTTCTCCAGGAAAGTATGTTTCCTCGTAGAAATGCGAGTATCCATGAGTGGATGGTCCATAACCTTCAGGACCACTAGCAATGACATCCACTATGCTGCAGTTTACATGGTGAGTTACGCCGGCGCCGGGCAATCTCAAGGTTACAATATCATTGTAAACTGGTATTCTCTCTCCAAGGGGTCCAGTTTCATGGTCGATGATGGGTCTAAAAGAGCCAAGGACTCTACTCGAGTCGCCTTTGATCATAGCATACGCGTTCTCTGGAGTTTCATAGAATGTCGAATATGGTAGGATGAACGCTGAATCCAGCCAGTTGTCAAGCTGCACTCCATATACTGTGACAGTTCTGTTTGTCTTCCAGACATCTCCATACCATTCGATCCAGAATTGAGCATAGGTAGATAATCTAAGCATGGCTGCTGCGTTTGACACTCCGTCTATGCGTGTGATATTGTCTACAAGGTTCATTGTGACATTGGCATGATCTGGGTTCACTACTGCTACGATATCAGCACCAGTCTGGAACTGAAATAGCTCTTTCATGTGAGAGCTGCCTGTCGTTGCCGCCAGAGAGGAGAAGATGCAGGCGGTGAAGACAAGGCCAATAAACATGAGAGAATAGGTTTCTGACTTCTTATAGGCCCTTCCAGTTCTGCCAAGGATTCTTGCTCCAATTGTGATTGATGGCCGTTGAATCCGAGAGAGCACCCTCGATTTCAGAGCAGCAGCGGGGCGGGAAAGAAGCATGCTTAATCCTGCGACGAATACTGTAAGAAGAATGATCAGCGTCAATGCAAAGAGCATTGAGCTCAGTGCGTTGAGAGCAGCTGACTGAAGAATCGCAAGAACGGGAATTAGAAGAAGTCCCGAGAGGCTCACGGCTGCAATCAGAACCAACGGACTGGTCATTTTTTCTACTTCAAGGAGCACATTTCTATCAAGTTGTCCGTGAGCTTCCGCTGGAGTCATTAGCAAGGCTCCAAGCGCCGATGGTACTCCCACAGCAAGCCCAACAGCAAAGGAATACAGGAATAGCGATATTATCGAAACAGGAAGGGGTGCCAGCTGGTAATTCGAGAGCTGAGAAACATCAAACATCATGAACTCTCTAATGGACCCAGATAGGAACGCCGAAACTGCACCAGTGGCCAGCGCACCAACACTCCCAATTATACCTGTAGTAACGACCAAACTCAGTACCCAGGAGAAAGCTTGCCTTCCACTGGCACCGCGCGTCTTCAGGGTTCCAACATTTCTTCTTCGCTGATCTGCAAGAAGCTGACCATTATAGTAGACAAGCATCAGGCCCATAATCACACTAGGTATGGCAAAAGAAAGAGCAATCACCCTCATGCTTGTAGCCCAAGCAGAGTATTCGTTAATGACATCGATAATTGCGAAACTGCTAATTGATGCAATTGGCAGGATTCTCTGCTCAATTCTCTTCTCGACGTTGGACAAGGCTGAAACCAAAGATTTCGGATCACTGCGTGAAAGAGTTGTCTTGTCGAATCTCACCCATACACGATCTTGAATGCTGTTTGCACCATCGCGAGGAAGTCCAGAGAATTCGCTCCAAAGCGTACCTCTTGATGCTATGACATTGAGAATCGAGAATGACCTTGCTCTAGTTGATCCGCGGTACTGAAAGAGGGCGGAGTCAAAGACACCTGCTATAATGAATGAATGTTCCACTCTTGTTAAGTTCCCAAAGTCATCGTAAAACGGAATTGAAATAGTGTAATTATCCCCAATGTCCCAGTTTTGTCCCAGAAACATCCTTCGTGATATGAAGCAATTCGTATCATTGAGTGTATCATAATTTCCGTCAATCTCAATTGCATCTTCGAAGCTTGATAGGAATCCCGAGCCAGCACCAAGGATAACACTCTCTCGATAGTCTGGGTCTGTGATATTCTGATCGTGGGAGCGAAGAACAGACAGACTTGATGCACTCTTTACTCCGTCTTGTTCTGCTGCCAAGTTTCGGAAGTCATCAACTGTTGTTTCACTCTGTTGGTAAAATGATGAATGGCATAGAATTTCCATATCTACGAATACTTCCTCGGACATCTCCGAAATAACGTCAGGGCCAGAGCTGTCCAAATAGAACACAACACCGCCAACTACTCCGGTCGACAATGAGAACACTAGGAGGGTGACCAATACCTCAGGTGCTTGGGATGTAAGGCGTGAGAACAGATACACTACTCAAGACCCTCCCTTACAATGGATTTCGTCCAATACGAACTCAGTGAACGAAAGCTCCCACTCCTATGGCCTCGGTAAAAAGCCAATCCAGAAACCACGAGCATTGTAAAAACGAATAGGATTACTACTGGCAATGAAAATTGCCATACGGGGTCAATGAAAATGAGAACAGGAAAGACTAACGGCCAGATTCGGTAAATGCTGTAGGCCCTTTCAAGAGAATTTGCTATGAACAGAGGTGCATAGAGGATAAACACAATCAAACTCAGAATAGCCAGTATGATGATTTCAGCCAAATGAATAGTGATTAGCTGTCTAGACTCGGCTCCCATCGACCTTAGAATGTCATAATGCCTTCTTGCTTTGGTTTCAGTACTTGCTCCGTAGATTAGAATGGCTCCGATGATGATGGGAATAACCAAGATCGTCAAGAAACTGTCAATTGCACGATCATTGCCATAGGCTGTCTGTGTTAGATATGATTCAAGTGCATCTCCTACAGAGCATATGTGACCCGAATAAGCAATCTCTATTCCCATTTCTTCAATGATATCCTCAAGCAATTCCCCACTATTGGTTTCAGAGGTGGACCTGACGCAGTAGTAAGTTTCTGTATTGGCATAAAGATCGATTAATGCAGAAATATAATTGGCATTCAGCCAAATCGAGCTTCCTACGTCTGTCCAAGCGCGTACCTCATCCAGATTTAGGGGCGATGAAAGCGCTGGGACTATATCTATGATGTTAAAGCCCGCAGATGTTTCAGTATCTCCCAGATAGAACCCATTGAGCTCATCACCAATCTCCAGCTCATATTCAATTGCCAAGTCTTCAGTGATGATTGCACTTGTCGGATTTGTTTCCAGCTCCTGCAAGGATGGAGTGAGGTAGGACTCATCAAGGCTTGAGCCTAAATGATCGAAGCCAACATGTGAATACTCATCAGGATGTATAGCTACAAACTCAACTCTCCCTTGCCTTCCATCTGAGAGATACACGCCTCCCGCGTTGACGAATGATGATGCAGTGTATCTTTCATGGCTTCTTGTATATTCATCGAGATGTTCCCACTGATACTGCAGGCCGTCACTAAGTTGGATATTGATATCCGCTCCAACTGCAAATCTTGCATGTTTGAGCTCAGTCTGAGGTAGTGATGAAGCAACCACAGCAGCGTTGATTGAAATGCACATGGAAAGAACTAGTACGAGGAGGAACGGTCCTGTAATTCTGGCATTTCTTGTAGCCTGTCTTCCACCAATCGCTAGGGGCATCCCTCCCTTAATCCTAGCGAGAATAGACACAAGTCCTTCTCCGAGTCGATCCATTATTTTGATCGTCAGGCTGGCAACTCCAAAGAACAGCGGATATGGCAAGGCATCTTGAATGAGAATGAGATTTGGATTTTCTTGAATTGCAATCCCACCCAAATATATAGCTGCCAAGAAAAAGATGCATAGAACAATGAGCAACGCATCCCAACGAATTAGGCGCAGTCCCCGGCTGAGCCTTGCTAGTCTTCCTGGTTCCTCCTTCTT
>JBHLQS010000218.1:0-4574 GCA_048883405.1 Candidatus Thorarchaeota archaeon | reverse complement strand
TGCATCAGTCTATCTGCCAATTCCAGGGCCTTTGGAACATCATCTAGAACCGATGCAACCATCATTGCTTTGATCTTTGCTGCATCTCTGTGATATGTGTCTATGTTCTGCAACGCGGCTGCTTTCTGAAAGGATATCAATGCATCATCCATTCTTACAAGGTGTCTGTAGAGCATCCCAAGATGATACCAAACGTGCCAATTATCAGGAGATTTCTGACTAGCCTTGACCAATTCCCTTTCAGCTTCTTCGTACTTCTCCTTCTGGATGAGCTTGACTCCGCGTTTAGCATGCTTGTCGGATTTGCCCTCTTTCAGGAATTGCTCTTCTCCCTCTCTGGATAGTCTAATCATCTCATCAGCTATTCTCTCAAATTCTTCCGGCATAGCTTGCCCCTTTCCTGCTAGTGCCCTCAACATCTCTGCTCTCTTATCTCTCTTGTGAGAATCTTGGAACCAAAGCTAACAGCAACGAACCATCCTATCCGCATCTGCCAGACTCACTATCCTGGGCCATAATCCATTTGTTCAATCATCTTGGCGTCACAGTGGTCAAACCAAGATAGTCGCAGCAGATTAGGAGGATTCGAAGGGGAAAGCCGCAAAGGTATATATCCATTCAAGGAAAGATTCCATTGTGGAGCGGAGTTTCATAGTGAGCAGATTAGCCTCCTGCCTTCTCATATGCTTGGTCATCTTTCTAAGTGCCTATCCTGCAACTGGACTACAGTCCTTGCCGTCAATCAGTGAACCTGATGATATCACATATGTTGAGGGGGATGCTGGTAATGTGATAGAATGGTGGGTTTCATTCAGCTCACCTCTGCATTATTCCATCCATCGGAATGACAGTGTCTTAAGGAGTGAGAGCCTTGGAGGCTCTTCAGGAAACATCACAATCTCAATCGATGGCCTTTCAGCGGCAGTCTACTTTTACATTGTCATTGTTGATGATTTCAGTGACAACGTATCAACCGACTCGGTGGTTGTGACTGTGCTTCAACCAACACAGCCTGACACTAATGACTTTGATCTCTTATTGGGTACAGGTGCCGCTGTTTTTGTCATTGCCATCATTGTTGTCATCATGTTTGTTATACTGAGGCCAAGGCAAGAATGATTTGAATAACATGATCAAACTAGAATCGCTCTTTCCTGAGTGGTTTGCCAGTGTCTTCATTCTGCACACCAGCTGGTGGAGGCAGGACTGGCCTGCGCTCCGGTTATTTGAAACGCCGATCATCGAGAACGCATCCACCAATGTGGGAACGTGATTGATGAATCTGGGAGAGCTCAAAATGCATACTCTTCAAAGCTGGAATAAGATGTAGTTGTTGCGGGAGATGTGCGCTGCGCGAGCGCGTGACAGGTCCACAAGCTGCCACATTTTCTACTTCTTGAGATATCAGCCTGCAGGAGGTATGGTACTCATCCGGTTCGCGAAGTCCTAAAGCCCATGGTCGTTCTCCCGAAGCAGGAGCGTGCAGAAGGAATACAGTTCTACGGCCTCTCAGGGGCGCCACCATTCAAGATCGATTGTGAGCATTGCAGGGCAACTGTGAATGGAGCTTTGGAGCGCTGTGATAGATGTAAATCAGACTGGATATTTGTTAATTTAATGAAGATGCCTCTGAAGGTTCTTGTTAGAGGTCATAATTGTCCCACTTGCGGTGACACCTGGAAATTCAAGAACTTCTAGTCGGTGATACATTGAGTTGGAAGTCGTATCCGAGGTAGGGTTTCACCACAATATCAAAGCCCAATCATCCGGCAACTTGAAGCCACGTTGCTCCCTCCTTTTGACAGGATTGCCTCTAATTCGAGCAATCATCCCTTAGGTTCTGCAAGTCGCTTGGTTTCGGAGCTAGCCTCCTTCCATCTTTACTTACTCGTTCTCATTAGATTCTTCATGCCTATATAGAATAAAACGAGGCCTACCAATAACAAGGGAAGAATAATCGAGAGTACTATGCTTAGGAGCAGCGCCATGGTGCCGGTTAGATAGTTGCTGATGATTGGAGAGATAGAAGGAAGACCCACTACTAGTAATCCAAGTGGCAATCCCATTCCAGCTGCAAGAGTGACTAGGGTATTCAATGGAGGCGATTTCTCATCTTCGTATGCGGGATTGATGGATGCGACGCCCATCCCCTGAAGAGTCCCGCTCATTACTAATGCAAATGCACAGCCAAAGAGGATGACTGCAACTAGTGGTTGAGATGAGTAAATGATGCCAATCCCAACTGTAGGGACAGAGGCGAGAAAAGATGCCGACACTGCATAGGCAGCGATGCGGCTTCTCGTGAATAACGACACTCCGTCTGGAGCGCTCTGAATCACCCAAAGCTGATATTTGTTCTCAAAGAATCCAATACCTCCAAACATTGTCGCGCCTATTAATGGGAAGAGGATAAGCATCATGATGAAGCTAATAAGTATGTCAAAGTCAGGTGGCATTGGTGGTACTTCGGGGGGAATTGAGCTTAGTAAAAGTTGAATAAATACTACTGGTAAAATGGATGCAACAGCGGCGTAAACCAGCTTTCCATTGTTCTCCGGTTTTCTGTAGATTTGCTTGAAGTTCATTACAATTAGTGCTCCCCAATAGCTAGGCAACATTCTTCTAATGAATCTCAGGAAAAAATTCTCTCTTCCCATCGTTTTATGAGCTTCTAGCCTCGCGCCTAATGCAATGGTGAATACTCTATCAGTGAAAAAGAAACCAATGCATAGGATGCCGAGTCCATAACATCCCAGGAGAATCGTCAAAGGCTCAGGACCTAAGGGGAGCGTGGATGGGGATATCGACGCATTGTTTTGAAGGATGACCCAAGCTGCAAGGTCACCAGACCATGTTGACGGAAGTAAAAGTAAGAGTCCACTCTCCATTATTCCTGTCAGTTGCTCTAAGAAAGCCATTAGTCCATAAGCAAAAGCAACCGGTATTACGAGCGCAACTGAAATGACCTTAGCATAGAAATCGCCCCGTAATGATTGGTTGAGTCTGGCTTGAATCCCCGACCAAATGACAATTGACAATCCATATGTGCAGATGGAAAAAGCCGTGATCTCCGCATAGATTAATAGCTGGCCCGCGAGAGAAATTCGAAATGCTGCATCGAGGAACGAAATCAGAAATGGAAGCAGAGCAAGTAGAAGCAGACAGAAGGATGGCAGCTTGCCTATGAGTTTTCCTGCGAGTATTTGTTTCGTATCTACATCACAGCTGAGAATAAGTTCCCAATCGCGGAATTTGTACTCTTGGAGCGCGGAGGAGGAAGGATATGTTATGATGATGAATAGAACTGCCAATAAAACTACTCTCACTAATCCAATTGGATTAACGAGGGCCAAAGCTTCAAGGAAAGGATAATTATCAAAAAGGAATCCGACTAAAAAAGGAACGATGACAAAAGCCCAGATGAGGACTATCGAGAGAATTATAATGAAGAGCTCCCTTCTGCGCCCTCTGAATCTTGTCGTACTTGCATAGAAATCAGCCATGGCGATGGCTTTCCACTGGCTCAATCCTGCTAGCCCCTCCAATCAAGCAAATGCTCTTTGTCTACCTCTCCTCCAATCAATTTCACATATGCATCTTCTAAGTTATCAGCATCAACGCTCTTGATAATATCCTGTGTAGGGCCCTCAATCAAGAGCTTACCATTATCTAGAATCCCAATGACATCACAGACATCATTCGCAAAGCCTGTTTGATGAGTACAGATGAAGAATGAGGTATTAGTTTGTTTCGAGAGAGCAAGTATAAGGTCCTTTACCAAGACACTCATTGCGGGATCAAGATGTGCTGTAGGTTCATCGAGAAAGACAAGTTGCGGATCGTGGATTAGAGTTGAGGCAATGAGTACTTTTTGCTTCATCCCCGAACTGAAGGTTTCTATCGCATCGTTCTGCCTACTCTCTAAGCCCAGTGTCGAGAGAAGCTTGCTTATCCTGGAATGTGCTTCATCTGACGGCATTCTATATAATGCACTTATGAACTCAAGGAACTCAAACGCTGAGAGCTTCGAGTAGAGACCTGCTGTTTCAGGAAGAAGACCTGTGTGGCGTTTGATCATCTTGTTCTCAGAATGAATATCATATCCACAAACTGTGGCATCTCCACTAGTACATTCAAGAAGACCACTCAGTATTCGTATCGTGGTTGTTTTGCCTGCGCCGTTTGGACCTAAGTAACCATACCTATTACCTCCCTTTATCGACAAATTGACTGAATCAAGGGCTCTTATGTTTCCAAATGACTTTGACAGGTTTTTTGTCTCAACTACATACTCCTTTGACAAGTTACCGGTTCCCCTCAGTGAATTGCTTCAAACAATCGAATCCTCTATTGGGTATGAACGTGCCTGCATATAACATAGGTGATAAGTTTGGGCTGTTCCTTACTAGGGAAAGGATGAAGAGAACGTGAGTGCGTGACAGGCCCGCAAGCTGCTACATTCTCCTGAGATTCTGATTACGAATTTCTCTAGAAACCACAGATCTGAATGGTGCCGCGTGGCGTTCTTTGATTCAACCTGTCTTTATGCCAAGGATGGGCCCAGATTTGCCTCA
>JBHLQS010000217.1:0-4579 GCA_048883405.1 Candidatus Thorarchaeota archaeon | reverse complement strand
GAGGATTTGTCTCTATGGCATCGTCTTCGTTGCAATCACTCAAGCAGCTCAGTTCATTGGGCTTGATCTACTGGATGCAATACCAGTATCGATGCTACTCAACCTGACGCCGATTGTTGTGCTTGGTCTGGGTATTGTGATGCTGAAAGAGACGCCGACTAGGACTCAGACAGTATTGGTGTTCTTGGTTGTCGCAGGAGCTATGATATACTTCTATCCAGTGGATTTGGACTTCTCACAGACCATTGGCCTCATTGTGGTCTTGATTGGTGTATTGGCGAACGCGCTCTCATCTATTCTGGGGAGGTCCATCAACAAGGAGCAGTCAGCACCGCCTCTGGTAATAACTGGGACTAGTATGACAATAGGTGCTGGCCTGATGGTGGTCACTGGTCTGATTCTAGAGGGAATAACGATCATAACTCCCCTGGCGCTCCTGTACATACTATGGTTGAGCGTTGTGAATACTGCTTTTGCGTTCACCATATGGAATAGAGCAATGGAAACTCTTCGAGCTGTGGACATCACTGTGATTAATAGCACGATGCTACCCCAGATTGTTATCCTGTCAATAGTGTTCCTAGGAGAGATGCCTGATGCTCTTGATTGGTTTGGGCTGATCCTAATGGCCTTCTGTGTGGCTTTGATACAAGTGCTTCAAGCAAGACGCGTAACTAACAACGGCTGACATGAATCTATTCTTCGCCTCCATAAAACCCCAATCCCTTGGCCAGTTCCACATATCGTTTCCGGATGGTTGCCTCAGAAACTCCGGCGAAGTCAGCAAGAGTGCTCTGTGTCACGCGATTCTTTGTTAGAATCGCTGCTACGTAGACAGCTGCAGACGCTTGTCCCATAGGGTTTTGACCTGGGTGAATACCAGCCTCTGAAGCGCGCTTCAATATCTCTTTTGCCTTTCTTCCAACAGCAGCATTTAGCTCCAATTCCTTCACACACTTGTGGATGAAGGTATCAATGTTGAATTCATCAGGATATTCTTTCATGTCGATTTCCTCACAAAGATTGAATATAAGATGACTGAAAAATCAGGAATAGTATTAGATTATCTTTTTATCTCCAATTCTAAACAACTTCCAGCAGACCAAGTGGCAGGAAAGGGAGGAATAGTCCTCCTCTTCCTCTGGTCCATATTCTGTAGAAGTTTGACGACTACTTTCTACAGGTCTAACTAGGTCTTCCAAGCAGGTTGATTACTCATGTACTCATCGGTCTTCTTCTCAGCCGTCGAACGGTCTATTTTCTCACGCTGCATCCAGAAGTGGATCATCCCTTCACGGACCTCATTCCTGGGCTTGAGATTCCCTTCACGATCACTACAGTAGACGCAGGTCTTGTTGCCCAACTTCCCGCCACCGAACTCCTCAGCCTTGGTCATAGTCATTCCACATGATTCACATTTCATTGGCTATTCACCACATCGATTCAATGAAGAGGAGAAGATAAGTACGAATGCCCATATAGCTATAAGTGGAGCTGCATATAGCTTGAAGGTATCAAAGGATTGGATAAGGGACAGGATATTGCTCGCGTTAGATCAGGCGCCTCATCACGGGTACGACCTGATTAATGCCTTACCTGAAGAAGCAAGAGGGCTTCAACTGACCACCTTGTACCGCTGGTTGCATGCTCTGGAGTCAGAAGGACTCGTAGAGAGCAGAAGCGAGTCAGGACCTCATGGACCGGACAGACGTGTCTATCGATTGGGCCCCAGGGGAGAAACACAGCTGCGTCAGATTCTGAGGGATGCGATTGAGATCGTTCTTCACTTCTATGACGCCTATCGACATACAGCAGCTACCTACCTTCACGATGTGCTAGATGTAGGCACGATAGAGAGAATTGAGGGAAGAATTCTACTTGCGTCTTTTCCTCGATTCAAGGAGAGGGACATGAAGACCGTGGAGTACTTAGCAACCAGAAATGAAGATGCTTCGCTCGACATACTTGGTGATTCCTCAATGGTCAAACGGGCAGGAGTCAAATATCGAGAGATGAGAGGAAGCATTTGCGATATTGCTTCGCCAAATGAGCGTTTTGCGGAGGTATGGTTTATTGGTGTGCCTGCCAGGAATGATTTACCACAGGCCATCTCAGAGTGCAAACGCATCCTCAAGGTTGGAGGGGCACTCAGAATCGTCGCGCCATTTGCATTCTTTGAAGAACCCACGAAACCGGGTCTCGGAGAATTCATCCGGGTGACCTCCACGCATCTCTATCCCGAACTCGGAGTGGTTGAGGGAAAGGACGTGGGGGCAGTGATAGAAGCCAATTTCACCCAATGTGGGGCCTATGAAACTTTTCCCGGGCTTGTGATCTTCTGGGCAGTAAAGACGTAGATAGCCTTGCATTGTCACCAAGCTTTAAATAGTACGGTATCGTACTATTTAGTTCGGTATCGTACTAATTACTAGGGTGAGTCAAATGGATAATGACGAAATACGCAGGGTATGTATCAAGCTGGTGAATGAAGCATGGCCAGTAATCCTCACGACTGTCGACAAAGATGGTTTCCCACAGACCAGAGCCATGCACAACCTGAGAAACGCAGAGAAGTATCCGAGGCTGACCTCGTTCTTTTCGGAACAGGACGACGACTTCTTCGTGATCTTCTCAACAAATACTTCCTCTACAAAGGTCGAGAATATAGCTACAAGCCCCAAAGCATCAGCATATTATTGTCTTCCAGATGAATCACGAGGAGTGATGCTTGGAGGGATACTGGAGATAGTAGCAGGCAATACGATAAAGAAGACTATATGGCATGATGGAATGGAAAGGTACTATCCCTCGGGGTACGATGACCCCGACCATACAGTCCTGAAACTTCATGCTAGAGTTGCCAGAGGATGGAACCAGAACAGAACCTTCCAGATTAAGCTTGGTGATTGACATTGAATACAAGGGAGGGAGGATTCCTAATCACCAAGATACACCATCTTTCTGGGAGAATATTCTCTAAGAAACTTAAGGACTATGGCATTGAGATTAGTCCCGGTCAAGGCAGAATTCTATTTGCACTCTGGCAAGAAGACAATATATCAATTACAGAGTTGACCAGAAGGACCCGGCTCAGCAAATCAACCCTGACAGATATGCTTGATAGGATGGAGAAGGATGGTCTAATCGAGAGGAAGACTTCTAATACGGACAAACGTAGAACATTGGTTCAGCTTACTGAGGCGACGAAGAAACTTCACGATAAATATCTGGCTGTTTCAAAGGATATGACCAATCTGTTCTATCGTGGCTTTTCAGATGAGGATATAGATCAATTCGAGGAGTATCTGCAGAAACTATTGCTCAACCTAACAGAATCTTATGGATGATGTAAGAAACAGCTCAACCTGATTATTACTCGTCAAATTGCAGTAGCTCAATCAGATTTCCAGCAGGGTCTCGAACGGCCACAAAGACTCCCATTGGGAACTTCTCAGGAGTCTGGTGAATGACATCTGCTCCGAACTCTCTAAGCTTCCTGGCTGTTTCCACTACATTCTTCGTTTCAATACCCAATGCCACTTGAGACATTCCAGGGTATTTCGCATTAGCTGGATCGTCAGTCGTTTCAAGAATCAACGATGGCCCTTCATTTTCCAGATGGATTAGGCAGTCATCATACTTGTGTCGTACCTTAAATCCAAGCATGTCGCAGTAAAACTCCAGCGCTTTGTCCATGTCATCAACATAGACTCCTATCACACAGACACTAGTCAATTAGAACACCAAATTGTAGTGATGGCGATGCATGAGATAAGCTTTACATTCCAAGCACAAGACATGGCTAGTTCTCTGCTTTCATAATGCATCTCTTTGCAATAAGACAAGCCATCGCACCAGCACCAAAGCCATTGCCAATATTCATAACAGCTAATCCAGGCGCACATGACTGAAGCATCGAGGCCAATGCAGTTTCACCTTTTCCACCATGTCCATAACCAGTTGGGACCGGCACTCCTATGACTGGTATATCGACGAGCGATGCAATGACAGTGGGAAGGGCCCCTTCCATCCCAGCAAAAACAACCAGAGCGTCTACTCCTTCGTCAAGGATACTCTTGACGGGCTCAACAAGTCGATGCAGTCCGGCTACACCTATGTCATAAAATGTCAGAGCCTCTACGCCCATGATACGGGCTATGGCCTCTGCTTCGTGCGCATAGGGAATGTCAGATGTCCCTGCTGTCACGATAGCAATTTTGCCCCTTTTCGTTGGTTCAGTCCACTCCCTCGTATGAACAAGTACTGTCAGATGATCATCATATCCTGTCACATCAAAGCTCAGACTCTCATATGATTCTTTGAGCGTATTGAGCTTGGATTTGCTTACTCTAGTGAGGAGCACAGCATTGTTCCTCTCTATCATGGCTCCCACAATTTCCACTAGAGTGTTCCCATTCTTGGACTCTGCAATGACCACCTCGGGCACTCCGCTCCGTTCTTGCCGGTTCACATCAATCATGCCAATGTCCCCGACTCTTACAACAGCAAGAGAACGAAGCTCCTTCTCGGCCTCCTCAATATCGATCTTACCTGAGGCCAATGCTTCAAGAATATCACG
>JBHLQS010000216.1:0-4692 GCA_048883405.1 Candidatus Thorarchaeota archaeon | reverse complement strand
AGCACCGCTGCGTGGGCCAGTGGCTATGTGAGAGTACAGTCAGAACTTTTCTGATATGTTGAAGTTCTTAACTTGTTAATCGTGGAAGCCCTGGTCACTATCTTCTATTATCTCTTCTTCAGAAATACGATGACAATAGCCACAACCATGATTGACAATACTCCGATTCCGATGAATAGAATGTCTTCTGGCAAAGGAGGCCCATTAGGAGGAGTGGGTGTTGTTGCTGCTGTGCTGGTGGTCGTCGCGGTTGATGGTGTCTGATAAACTCCTGGATAATGGTCGATTGAACCTGCAGATCCGGATATGTAGTATACCCCACTTCCGCTGTAGTCATTCCAAAGGTTGCCTAAGCTGACGCTGTCGTCCCAGTAGTTCTGTAGTCCATCGTCTAATGCATTTGCCTGGCTATTGTACCAGAATGAGTTGTTGTAGACCCGGAAGCCAGACGTGCCACTCAGCCTGATACCATAGTAATGGTTATCATGGATTGTGTTGTTGAATATGGTGCCATTCGTTGCATCACTCTCACAGAAGATTGCAGTATAGAAACCATGCAGATTATTTCCAGCCACGGTGGTATTGTGCGGTCCTGAGAGGCGAATGCCATATTCCTCAGCCCAACCTTTTCCCTCAAACTCGTTTTCTATGATTGAGCAATCAACACTACTGTAGGCTATTATACCCCGCACTTGAAAGAGGCTGCGTGAAATGGTTGTGTTCACTGTGCCGAACAAGTGGACTCCGGCAGGTCCGCTGGAGAGACTTCCAGAACTGCATCCGGTCAGTGTACAGTTCACTGTATCTCGAAACCTGAACGCCACATTAAGCGCCTCGATGACGTCACATCCTGTCACCAAAGTGTTGGAACAGCCGTGCAGTTCTACTAAGCAGAGCACACTATAGACTGAACTAAGGTCTCTCACAATGCAATCACTGCAGTATGCCAATAAGACGCCAGTGCATCGGTAATCGAAATTTCCATTCTCTACGATACAGTCACTGCTATCGAAAAGAAAGAGCTGGCCATACGTCGATGCATCTATTGTTTCATGAAACCGGCCTGTCAGGACAGCTATCGGTCTACCACCGACGGTGTTATTCTCGAATGTGTTTGTCAGGAAGTGGGCTATCTCATACCCGTAGATGTGCAGACCTGACTTCTCAAATTTGTTGTCAATGACCACACAGTCGACTGAAGTGTCGATCCTCATTCCGTAAATCTCGTTGTACAACGAGTTGTTTGCAATAAGCGCATCTATCGAGCTAGCCACTCTGATACCGTATGTGCCTGCGCTCACAATCGAATTGTTGTATACCTCACAGTGGTCAGACCTCTGGAGGAGGATATTCTCATTCGCCGCAAATTCTACGACTGCAATTTCATTGAATGCAATGATCTGGTTGTCTGAATCAGTAAGCGATATACCGTTTTTGAGATTGGTAAATTCACATCTCTCGATGACCCCATTCTGAGCTGTATCCAGAAACACACCCGTGCCCAGACCTTCATCACTGCTGTAGCTGAAATAGCAGTCACTGATGTTGAAATAGGCGTCTGTCGACGATATGCTGACACATGTTTCATCGCTTGCTATGCTCAGACCTTGAATCAGATATGGGTTGATTTCCGTCCCATTACCTGGCCATCCTTGATCCGCGAAGTCCTGATTGGAAGTGATGACGATTGGCTCATGTGATGTGTATTGTGACTCGACATACACTGACCGAACGGTTTCTTCGATTGTTCCCGTTTCCACTACTATGGTCGTGCAGCCAACAGCGAATATGTTGAGTATCAACACAAGTAGCAATCCAGAACTCGCAACAATGCTCCTCATGACTGCCCAAACCTCACCAAAGGTTTAGACGCTGGGCTACTGAGCCCTATTTAAACAGATTTCTCCTGAGCTTGCATATTCTCTATTGAAGTCGATGCGAATAACAAAGTAGCACTGCAACCTCTATAAACTCAAGACGATGAAACCCCGCTGCGTTTGCCAGTTGCCCATGATATCTTTTCGTGATCAGGAAGTAAGTTGAGTTGCAACTCGCTTTCCGAATTCTCTACATTTCGGTAATTCTTCCTCTAGGATTGGCCCCTTCATATCCTCAACTTGTATAGATAATCCTGGAAGCAATAGTTGTAATCCAGGACTTCTATCGTTTATTCTCCCCTCCATTTTCTTTACTGACTTTTCAAAGTCCTCTTTGATATATGTGTCAAAAACAGCGATTCTTTTCCCTTTTAGTTCGAGTTTTCCAAGTTTATCGATGAATTTCTTAGCTCCTCTAGTTGGTCCACCAAAGTGTGTGGGACAACCCACTAACATCGCGTCATATCTATCTAATTTCTTGAAATCGACTTTTTTCATATTACTGAGAGCAACTTCAATACTCTCAGCTGACTTTATGCCTTCTACAATTGTTTTTGCTACGGTTTCTGTGTTTCCGTATTTTGTGTCGAATGCGACAAGAACTTTCATTATTTTGTCTCCATTGAAACTTCCACTTGAGTTGCAGTGAATGAAGCTGACCCATTATATCTAATTAGCTCTCCAACTCATCATTTACACTATCTTTAGGTACGCGCCACACTTGCAAGCTGATGTAACATCCAGATTAATGATGAACAATCTTGTAGATGTTCCGGAAGCTCTATAACCTGAAATGGAGCAGATGGCGTTTCGTGGGCCAGTGGCTAAGCCAGGTATAGCGACAGTACATCCAGAACTTCTCTGATGTGTTGAAGCTCTTAACTTGTTGGTAACCGCCAGATTCTTCTCTATGTTCATATTAGTTCTATAAACCGAATCTTCTAGGTGGGTCTGGGAAAGTGGAGCCGATTGGGACCATCACCAAGTACTACCATCTTCTTAGTGGTGAAACAAGGAATGTAGTCGAGGAGTTCGTTAAAGACGCCATGAGTTACTATGAATTTGTACACAGGCTTGTGGATGCCGCTGATGCATATCCCATGGATTCGGAACTTGCCTGCTTCGCTTTTCTTCAATCCATATCATTCCCAGACAGTTGGCAAAAAATGGGGATGAGAATCTCCGAAAGTGTGGTCACTAAGCCTATGAGTTTCTTGAGATGGGACAGTTTGGATCCTATTCCGAAGGACCACCTTGAGGATTTCGAGTATTCCATAAAAGAGGCTGCTTCATCGGAGCCATACGATTGGATGCTCCTTCATCTCTATGTCTTTGCAGGAATGGACTCTCCGGAACCGACGAGTTCGAAATATCTTGACTCCGCTCGTCGGCTCATTGAAAAACAGCCTGAATTACATTGCTTTTCAGATATGCTTCATCTTATTAAAGCCCGTCAGCATCGAATTGAGGGAGATGTCGAGGGCTCACTTCAATCATGCGACAAGGCATTCGATATTGCTACTGAATACAACGACACCATTAGTGCCGCCAATGCTCTCAGTTTCAAAGCAACTACAATCAAGGACATTGACATCCATAGAGCGCTCCAGCTCCACGACGAGGCCTATTCTTTGATTGTGGAGAGATTAACTGCTTTTGATGCAACATATCTGTTCGCGCTTCCTATTGGTGTGACCTATGAAACAATGGGCGAATATGATCTCGCCCTCGCATTTTACCAGAAGGATTTCGAGTTGAAGTCAAAATTAGCAGATCATGCGGAAATAACTCAGACCTTTGTAGCTTCCAGGGTCTATTGTGAGCTTGGTATGCCTCAACAAGCTCTGGAGTGGCTTATTTCGAACTCAGCATCGCTGCAATTTGAGGATAGTTATCTGCATTCGATTGCAGCAAAAGTCTTCACCTTGCTAGGTCAGTTAAATGATGCTGCCAGACACCTCGCGAGCGCAAATAGGATGGTTATGGAGAGTGGAAATGATTATGCAATTGGCGAATATCTTATTGCTCGAGGCCAGTACGAGCTAGCATCCGATGAACTAGATGCAGCACCTAGCAGTTTCCAAGAAGCATTAAGCCTATCTATTCCTCAATTCCAAATCCTTGCAAACTACTCCTTGGTTGGGCTTACTCAAGTAGAAGTTGCCAAAGCTGTGAAAGGCCAGACGTCTGGCTTGAACATACACACGTCAGGGCCATGGATGTCCCGACTAGAAGAACATGCACATGAAAGGAACTTTCCAGGTATTCGTATGCAACATGCCATACTGAAGGCGGACTATCAGGCTAAGATTAGTGAGCATGAGGCTGCGATGCACACATTGAATGACGCACTCAATATATCAAACTCGCCTGGTTTGAAGACATTCAGGAAGATGATCAATAAGCGACTTGAGGAGCTTGAGGACATTCTGCAGTAAAACTATCTGAGAAGGCTTGGACAAACCTCATTTCACCACAACCTCTATAAACTCAAGACGATGAACCACCGCTGCGTGGGCCAGTGGCTAAGCCAGGTATAGCGACAGTACATCCGGAACTTCTCTGATGTGTTGAAGTTCTTAACTTGTTGGTCGTGGGCCTATCACTCATACAGGTGCTTTTTGTCTTCTCAAGAGATATTGCACCATCTGAAAAGCAAGAGCCAAGATAGAAGGAATAGGTAGAGGCAGAAGATAGGTTGTGTAAGCTCTAAGGTCCCAAGCAATGTCACCTGTTAGAGCCCCGAAAACAGTGAAAGGAAGAAGAATCTGAATCACAAGTACCGAAACAACACCTATCCATACAATGAAAGAAC
>JBHLQS010000215.1:0-4693 GCA_048883405.1 Candidatus Thorarchaeota archaeon | reverse complement strand
GCGGAAACGTGGGTCCGCCTGATTGAGTATATCCAGAGTCAGCCAAGGATCAAAGTGACCAAAATGGGGTCCTCGACCTTCATTGAGAAGCTGGAGAACAGGTACCTGAGCATGCTGAGGAAACGGATCCTAGACTCAAGCCTGTCCTTGAAAGAGAGAACCCAGACCATGGACGATTACATCAACGCACTTCTAACGCTTGAGAAGATTGAGGATGGGAGAATAAAGCAATAAGGTCAGCCCCTTCCAAGCAACTTCTTCACACCACCCCAAGACGGACTCCAGATTCAGGATATTGAACTCCTGTCCGCCACAAGGACACTTATCTTTTCAATTTGGGAAGAAATCCTACCCCTCAGAGTCTTGACACCCGGAGATTCAGTGATATTCTGCGCGCTTTGAAGTGTTTCAATAGCATCTTTGAACTGATTATGTTTCATGTAGAATTCGGATTTCAGCAATGCGGCGTACATTCGAAGGCCAGGCAGATCCTTTTCCAGTGCGAAGGTTTCAAGCTTAGAGAGCCATTCTCCTGGGATAGGTTCGCTAGCATCTGTCGATTCACCTCCTAATGCAATCTCGACTCGCGCCAAATCAAGGAGAATCCGATTCTGATTTGTCCCTCTAGGCAGGCGCAAGGCCATTTCCCACGCTTTTGTGAGACGCTCCATCGCAGCTAATAGATTGCCCTTTCTTAGTTCAACAACTCCTGAAATGTGATAGTAGTTGAGTAGATGAACTTCTACGCCAGCTTTCATTATCATAGGATAGACAGTTTCCATAAGTTTCTCAGCTTCACCAATTCGGTCTTGCAGCGCCAACGACCAAGCCTTATAGTAGTACAAGGGAGAACTTGCAATAGGACCACTGCATTCAAATCCCTGGTCAATCCATTCCATTGATTGAATACCATCATTCAATGTGGCAAACAATCGGGAGAGAAGCATGTAGGTTGTGTCGCTGACGCATTTGCCAGCTGCCATCTCTAAAATCTCGGCATGACATGAAATCGCAAGATCGTATTCTCCGACTGTTTCAAATGCAATGGATGAATCGTTCAGGACTTCGCTAATAAGACTGGGCACTCCTAGGTCTTCGGCCAGTTTGTAGAGCTCATCGAATACGATGATTGAGTCATGCACTCTGGAACACCTAAGGTTATTCGCCTCTTGAAGCATGTTCATGTACTTGTACAGTGGGTCGTCATACTTCTGGGCGAGTTCTTTGCCCTTTCTGACCATGACAAGTGATTCATTCCCAAGCTCTTCAGCCGCTTTTGCATGCGCTTCGAAGTTCATAAGCGCGGGTTCATAGCAGGTTAAAAGAGAATTCGCATCAATCATCGCTTTTGCCTTCCTAATAGGCTCAAGAATACTTGGGACCTCACCTAGGGGATAGTGAAAAAAGGCGTGAAGAATTTGAAGCTCCACTTCCATCCAATCGGCTATAGATTTGTCCAGTGAGCCCTCTATGGCGTCGACGACTGAATCATGGAACCATAATTGATCTCTCTCCATCGAATTAAGGTGAAATGCCCATGGCCTTATACACGGAGTGTCTTTGTACTTGTCCTGAATTGCATCTATGAAATCTTCTACTCTGCACCACCACGCATGGACTGCTGCGAGAAAAGCTAAATTGAGTGGAACTTCATTCTCAAGCACAAAAGCACTTAGACGCCCCACAAAATCGAAGTAGTTCTTCGAGTCATTCATTAGGGAATTCAGGATGGACCTAGTTTTCTCATCCACAAACGGATAGTACTTCGTTATGGTTCCGACTGGTTCCAATCTGCCATGCGTCCCTTCAAGCATTTCGACGAGTCAAATGCTTTTCTTAAGAAAGGAGACAAGACATATATAGCGGTGCCGACCTTTCTTTATACGCAATACGCGATACCTGAAACGTATTGCATAACAAGTGCTGAAGTATGGAGTCGTATCTCGATCCCATAAAGTCAGTGCGCGGGTTAGGAAAAGGAGATTGAAGCATAGAAGGAGCTGTAATTAATGACTGAAATTAAGAAACTTACAAAAATCGCACTTATAGTGGATGCTGTTATTTTCCTCATATTTGGGACCATGCTTGTCTTTCTATTTGATATGACATTGAATTATGAGGGTTGGACAAATCCATTTCATGTAAGAGCTTTTGGGGGTATTTTGTATGTCGCCGCCTTTTACGCAATTATAATGCTTCGCAAAACGGAATGGGAAGAGATCAAATTGGCATATCTATTTTTGTTCAGCTTGTGTTTCCCGGTAATAATTATTGAAGCTACAATATTAGCATGGCTTGGGTCAACATTTTTGGCTGCCACGGTATCTCAGATGATCTTCGATTTGATTATAATTTGTGCAAAGGTAGCTCTTGGTATTGTCGCTTATATGAGGCAGTAAGAATTACCCAATGTTTCAAACGACCACATTTATGGATGGAGAGGTAATTATCCACCTCTTCATCTCTTTTTATTAGAATAGCTTCAAATTACCGAAAGATGAGGTTGAAAAGGGTATTAGGAACATGGTGCATTCTCAATAAGAAATGGGAATGGGATCACATCAAAGTGGCCTACATGGCTCTATTTGTCTTCATCGTTCCTATGATTATTGGGCCAATACTTGCATTGGTTCTCTTATCACCGACTGCTGCCTTTGTTGGTGAGATGATGTTTGAGAGTCCCCTAGAAGCTGCACTACTAATCCTTGGAATCATCGGATACCTGAAACAGGGTTGATAGAGGGAAGACAAGAGGGGGGGGAGACCCCATTTTAAAAGGATTAGAGGAGTTGCCCTCCACAGTCGATCTTCTGATTCATTGAATCTCGACTAGAACCCCTTCCCAGATCAGACTTGCGAAGGATTGGACTTAATCCATCAACAGCTGAAACCTGGGTTCGCTTGATTGAGTACATTCAGAGCCAACCTCGAATCAGAGTGACCCGATTAGGCTCCTCCACATATATTGAGAAAGTGGAGAATCGATATCTCAGCATGCTTAGAAAGAGGCTGATTGACTCCGGTTTCTCTATGAGAGAGCGGTCAAAGACTATGGAAGATTGCATCTCTGCCCTAGTCACACTTGAGCTAATTGAAGAGGGCCGAATCAAGAAATGATACACTGGTTTCTACTATTTCTTGCAAATGAAGAACAGTAGCGAAGCGGATTGATAGCCGGTTCGCTCCATATTATCGAGAAGGAGCCTGGCCTCTTGTTGGATGTCTTCAGTATCAGGATGGTTCATTGCCCTATCAATGACTCCTTGGACTTCTTCTCGCCCGAACTTTATGTTGTAATCACTTCTGGGATCTTCACATTGATGGAGATTGTCACAATACAGGCATTTCAAGCTCCAAGTGGTTTCATGGACTTCAACATCACTAAATCCTAATTCATTGACAGCGTCTTTGAGCTGCTGGCGCGTAAATGTTTCGTAATGTGGAATTCCTTCTATTCTGTCTACTTTCGCACCCAGATGATGTGTATGAATCTCAGCAAGCTGGGCGGCACTCTGATCACCATCGGAATACATCTCTTGCAGAATCAGATAACCGCCTGGTTTCAACACTCGCAGCATTTCTCGAAGGACAATGCCTACATTCGAAAGATGATGCAGAGAGAAGGATAAACAGACCGTGTCAAATGAGTTGTCGTCGAATGATATCTCTTCTGCATTCATGAGTTCGAAATCCACTGAATCGTCTTTGATAGCGTCTCTGGCCTTTTCCAAATCTTCCTCTGAGATATCAATCCCTACAAATGCCTTGTAATCTTTCATCGATTTCATCATAACAGTAATGAAACTTCCATGCTGAGTTCCAACATCTAGAACTCTCCCGCCCGAGATTGATGCCATCCTATCCTGAATCTCAAGAACGCCTGAGTTTCTTATGCTATCCGTCAGGCTCTGCAAATTGAATCTCCCTCAAGCTGTGCAAGTGTAGTATGCCTTAAAGTTCATCTCATGAAAGCAAGACAAACTCGCACGAAGTCCTTCCGAACAGGTGTTCAATAGATGAATGCAATATTGAACTAAAAAAAACCAACTTCTGTCAAACAATGGAATTATTGATTGCAGGAACGAGTCCATGCGCAGTGTGTATGAGATGCCGAAACAAAGACCAATCTTCTCTTTTGAAGAAAGCGCTCTCACATCGCCAAATTCGTTTTCTTTCTGAAGACTCATGAAGCCTTAGTACCGCGATGGTATAGCAGATAGAGGATAGCAATCCAAATGGGATTAATCGGATCAAACCCTAGGATCAGATAGTGCAGAGCAATTCCCAAAGGAAAGAATGCTAGTAGATTGTTGGCACCATGCCATAGGATGTCGACGTACCGAATATTATTCTCTGGAAGCAAATCAGAAGCGTAAAGATTGAGCATTGAAGGACCAAGAAATGCATATAGAAATGCCAAGAACAGGAACCATGAATCAGGATAGACCAAAAGAACAAGGAACATCATGTCCACAAAGTGATGAAGATAGTCCTTTGCTTCTTCAGGCGACCTCACAAACCGGAGGAAACTCCTGAGGAAGATGAATCCTCCTAAGACTAGCATGATTGAGAACTCGACTATAGTTGGGTCGGCAAGAGGAATGAGAGCCGAAACAAGTCGAGTTATGCTGGTGCTATGATGGAGGGATAGCCCCTCGACGAAGTTGACATTGAGAAACTCGTTTAGAGTAGT
>JBHLQS010000214.1:0-4761 GCA_048883405.1 Candidatus Thorarchaeota archaeon | reverse complement strand
TGCAAAATGAAAGTGATAAAGTAGCCAACTGTGAATTCTCCAAGCACTGATGGCAAAAGCCCAGTTGCTTGTGCTGTGTCTATAAACCAAATGAATACAAGAATAGCTACAGCTATAGCTACAGCAAAGATTATCGCAAATACGATTGTCATTCTCCAGTGTCTTTTCAGGAACCTCTTTTGTTCTTCATTGAGTAACTCTTCTCTCTCATTCATCACCCAAAACTCCACGTAATTTTGAATCAGAAAATGATGCCCCGCTAATTAATCCTATCGAAATCTAGTTCCTCTAATGAACCTAGTTCTCATTGGTGCTAGGTCCTAGTTGTTTAAAAGTCACAACTTCGTGAAGTGTACTTCCTTTCTCCTCGTAGTTCTCTCCATCATACATTACGTTCAATGTGAAGTTTGAGTTCAGTCTGAAGTATCCTGGCTTGAGGCGAAGGATATACTTGGCTAGAAACGCCAACACAGGATTGAACATATCAAGCATGTTCACTTCTTCAAAGGTTTCAGCAACATCAAGTCTGACATTCATCTCATTAGGAACATTGATTGAAATTGAACGTGGGTAGCTATGTCCAACAGCTTGGCTAAACTCAAAGTCTTCCTGAATGAAATCGTATTCACCCGAACTCAAAATAACCTCACTGCCTTTTGCAAGCATCAACACTTTGACTTGATGACAATCTACCTTGTCATTGCATTGGATGAATGCGTACGCCACCGTGAAGTTCTCTGAATAGACACGGCCCCACATCCAGTACTCGATGATATTCTGGAACTGGAAATTCAACCAATTATGGTCGTGATATCCTACTCCAGATACTGGCATCGTTTTGTCACCATCACGAATACTTCCCTCAACTGAGGCCCTTGGGAAGGGAACGACCCATGCAAAATAGCCAAGCTCAGCAAAATGTGAATAGCCGTCACCAGGCATCCAACCTTCGACTTGAGCTTTGTAGGTCAACTCAAACATCAGATCTTCGTCTTCAAGAAGAATCCCATAGACTGGAAGACCATCATCGGTGAATGTTGCTTTCATGGTATTATTGCCAATCTTGACATGAGGAATCTCTGTAGATGCATAGAATTGTGATTTCTTGTACTTGATGACTTTCTGGGTTTTAGTGCCATCTGGTCTCAAGAGGGTTAATTCAACAGCAATCTTTCCCTGATCGAGACCAGGATTCGGATAGGCAGCATAAAAGAACGCCACTAAGGTGTAACCACCCTCCAGATGTGCATCAAAGTACCACCATTCGTATTGGTTCTTTGCACCTACATCAATGTGCAGTGCATCGTCTTCTGGTTTCGGTGGAAGTATGGTCCCATCACGTCTTCCTGGACCGGTCCATCCTTCCTTCACATTAGGGCTCATATATTCTGTCATTTCTTCTTCTTTTCTCCTTTTACCTAGTGACCGGGGTCAGTGACTTAGGTTGCAGCTTCACATGTTTACTCAATTCATGTCCCTCTGCTAATTTTGATAGTTCCAGTTCGTTTTAGGGCAACTAAAACAATCGGAACTGCTACCACTATTCCACCTAGAATGTAGAAGACTGGATCCATGGATTGCGGTTCATTTCCATGAACTCTCAGTGAAGATTCTATTCCATCACTATTTTCAATTACAATATCAATAGTGGTCACACTAGATGGAAGATTGTCAAGTGAAATCTCAAGATTTGTCGGTATCCACTGTGGTTGAAACTCAAACGTTTCAGAGTGAAGATTGACACCATCCGCTACCACGCGAAGCTCTCCTCCTGCGTTTGACATTTGCTTCACACAATTCCAGACTGAAATATTGGCTCTGAAGGATTGCGTTGCTGGATCATATACTGATTCATGAACTTCGATCAACGGTGCATCATAAAATCGCTCTACTCGGTGCGCCCAATAGTACGTTCCATTTCCTCCCAGAACCTGCAATTCCCAAGCAATGGTCCCATCCCTTGTGACTTCCGCAAAAATGACTGGGTCTGGCTGTGCAAGTACTAACGCCTGATTTGCGTAGATACCCAGGGTATTTCCATCTGGTAACCTGTCAGCATCACCACCAGATTCTGAGAAGTAGTATGTAGAGTTAGTTGCATACCATGACCAGACCTCACGAAGGATCTGGTTTTCCTCATCAATCTCAAATTCGATGAAGCCAGATATGCCTGTACCATTTCGAGTCATGGAAGTTGGAATATCTGGATTAAAGAGTCCATTATCAAACATTACATAGCGATTACTACCTATCCATTCTAGACTGTGTGGATAGTTGAAGATTGTATCAACCTCAGCACCATTTATGTCAAGCACAGTGAAATTACCATTTCGGCCAGCTTGCCAAATAATCTCGCCACTATCTTTGTCAATCTTAAGAAGCGTGTCCTGATTTCTTACATTAAGCCATATTGTATTCTCAACCTTGTCCCAGACAAAGCTGTTAGCATGCATCCAGTCTGCGTAGCCTCTGAAGGTGTAGTTGTGACCTATAGTTGTATAAATTGTTGAATTGAATGGATAGTGAGCCCTGGCATCCCATTCCCAGAGAAGGTCACCCTCCCAATTGTATTCGCTAATAGTATCATAGATAACAGGCAAGCCGTCCCACATCTCACCGGAAGTCGCGGTCTCTAACACCATGAAGGTCTTGGTAATTGGGTTGTAATCCAGTTCATGATGCCCAGCAGGAACGGGAAGTGTAACTCGTGTATCAGAAACGAAATCCCAGATCTCCATCCATCCTTCTGACCCACCCATCATAACAGCAGTTGAATTGATGAACTTGTGAACGCTATGCATTGAATCATCTAACTGATTCACAATATTCCCCTGGTCATCAAGAATGAGTACCTTACCTGTACCCATTGCACCAGTTTCCATCGATTCATTTGTGATGATGATTTCAATGCATGGGAATAGAGTGTAACCTGGAGTGTAAGATCCTTCTGAATTCTCAGTGATTTCAAAATCAATAATGCCAGAAGAGTAGTAGAGCTTCTCATCCATAATCGTGTACGAGAAAATCGTATTCAATCGGTCTATCTTGAGCGCAATTCCAAGAGTTCCATCGTAATCAACTTCACCCCGTTGAAATGCAGCAGCAGCGGTTGTCTTACAACTGAAAACTTCAACTATTGTATCAAAACTAAGTATGATGGTGACATCAGGGTCATCTGGCGGCTCAAGTTTTGCCTCTAGCGTTAGTGTGTCATCCTCAATCGTAAACCAAAGGTATCCCGTATCAATGATTTCGAGGACTGCGATAATTTCCCAATCTTTTGTAATCTCCTGAGCTTCAGGATGATGAGCTGCAACATAATTTGAGAAAATCGAGAAATTGTCCATGTCATTCCAAGCGAATGTATCTTTGGATAACTTGTGCTTGAGATCAGCTTTAATGGCTCTAATCTCAGCTGGTGCTTCATCCAGATTAAGGGGTTCAGGAGGAGGCGGATTCAATATTCCATTTAGAATGTATAGTACCGAAGGAACCGCAATTGCTACAACAACTAGTATCGCTAGCAATCCTTTAGTTCTACGACGCATATCACAGGACTCCGTGAGAATTCACATGCAAGGAATGGAAATATTAATCCCTAATCATAGGTAGATTTCTACTCAGTAGCATTCTACCTACTTATAAATCACCCGAGTCCCATGAAGCATTGCATCACGCACCTGGTTTTGGGTTTTGGAGAGAGTCTTTAGCATCATAACCAGAAGAATGAATGAGAAGTCCGGAAACGTGTGAAAAAACAAACACGTTGCTATTCCTTTTTCGCCTTTCTCGAATCCATAAAAGCTGACAGCCTTTCCATTGGCTCTCCAGACGCAAACACTTCTCCGAATCCGATGTTTTCTCCTTCAAATCCCTCGGGATTGTTGTATATCCCCTTGTTGATCAAATCTTTTGATTTCGCAATAGCCTGCTTCGAGTTCTTGATAATCCGTCTGCACAAGTCGCTTACGGATGATTCGAGATCGGAGCGCGGGACGACCTTGCTTACTAGACCAATTCTCAGAGCCTCTTCGGCATCTATGATGTCGCAGGTATAGATCAGCTCTCGAGCTTTGAGGGGTCCTACCAAACGCGCTAGTCGCTGAGTTGCACCGCCTCCCGGAATAATGCCGTGCTTGGGTTCAATTTGTCCAAATCTCGCATTATCCGCAGCGACTATAATGTCACAGCACAAACACATCTCAACCCCCGCCGTCAAATTGAGTCCCTTCACAGCTGAGATGACTGGGAACGGTAGACTCTCAAGTTTCCCAAAATCACTCTGAGACCTTTTCGATACCTCAACAGCATTGCTATACACATCCCCCTCATGCATTCCAAAGAAGCCCTCAATATCAGCACCAGCTGTAAAGATGTCATCTAATGTTGTTGAGATAACGAGGACGCGGATTTTCGAATTGGAATGCAACCCGTCAACAAATTGACTGAATTCTTCATGTACTTCTTTACTGAAGGCATTCTTCTTCTCGGGACGGTTTAGAAGTAGCCAAACGACCTGACCATATTCTTCTTCTCGTATCAGCCAGTGCTTGAGTTGCGTCATGAAAGCTCTGAATGCGAATCGATGATAAAAGCATAGCCGTCTTTCTAATCCTTCATTTCTCAACTTCCATATTGCTGATTAGGGTTTCTTCTCTCTTCCTAGCTCAGGCGGAAGGGAGTTATCAAAGAAGGACGCCAGGGGTAGACCTAGGAGGTTAAGCGAATGAGAAAGAGTGTAGTCCTTCTGCTCCTCATTGT
>JBHLQS010000213.1:0-4818 GCA_048883405.1 Candidatus Thorarchaeota archaeon | reverse complement strand
CCCAAGGTGCGCCTTATCATTGCAGGAGACGGACCTACTCGAATCGAAGTAGAGAGGAAGATTGAAGCTCTTGACCTCTGTGACAATGTGCATTTGCTTGGTGTGAAAAGCAACATGCAGGAAATCATGTGTTCTGCTGACGTTTTTCTCCTAAACTCTACCCTTGAAGGGATGCCACTAGTCCTCCTTGAAGCGATGGCATGCAGTCTTCCAGTAGTCACTACACCGGCCGGGGGAATTCCAGAACTCGTGCGTCCAAATAGGGATGGGATAGTCACTGAAGGATTTGGGATTGATGAGTACGCCCAAGCAATAATCGAAATACTGGACGACGATTCCCTCCGAACAAAAATGGGCAAAGCCGGACGAAAGCGGGTGGAAGGAAGCTTCTCCGCCGAGAAGATCGTGACAGAGTATGAAAAGGTGTTTGAAAAAGTAGCTGGCAAATGAGGGGGCAATTGGGTGAAAGCAAGTATCATGGAAGTCTATCAGCAGTTCATTTGGAAAGGTGAACTGAATGATCTTGCTACATATCTCTATGACTCTCCTGTGACTACAATGGGCGCAGTAGCGACGAGGGCATATTCACTCTTAAAGAGATATTCGAACACTGATTGGCACATAGAAGAGAGGCTGGAGCGGACCGCAAGGGCGTTGAGGGAAGCCAACAGAAGACTGGGCATTCTTACACCCAAAGTGAAGGAAGCAATAGAGCATCTTCAGGGGGGTGCTGTGGAAGCAGCTCATCAGAGTGTTGTAATGGGAGGGCCTTGCTATATTCTAAACAAAGCGGCCACAGCCAGAAGCATTGCAACATTTGGGAGTAGTGACGATTTACAGCTCACACCCTATTTCTTCATTGCTGATTATGATATTGTACAATCTGAATTGACAAACATCCGAACTCCAAATGCAGGCCAAGAGGGAAATCTTGTCAGTATTCCCATACTACCTGGATACGAATATTCTCCAGTCAGCATGATTCCTCTTCCAGGAAGACAGTGGTACGAACAAGCAGAAGAGAGCATTCGGCACAATTATCGACCTTTGTTCAAATCTGTTGATGGCCACGCCAGAACTTTGGTGGAAGAAAGGCTCGAACAATCATTGAGCTTAACACGTTGGGCATATCACAACTCAAATACGCTTGGCGAATGGAGTCAGAGAATCATCGGTCATCTACTCAATCTGGAAGGAGATCTTGGAGTTCCTCTTGTGCCTGCCACTGATGAAGAGATTAGAGACCTAATGACCTACGGTTTAGAGTTTCTCCTGGGCAAAGAGAACAGAGAGAGATTCTTGGCTGCGCATGCAGAAGCAACCTCAACGATAGAAGATCAAGGATTTAAACCAGGCATAGGGATGAGAGATCCAACCTACGTTCCGTTTTTCTTTGAATGTAGTGGGAAAGACTGCAATCGAGCACGAATCGAACTCTCCTATTCCCTTAGAGGGGCGAAAGCTCTGTTGACAGGAAAATGTCCAATTTGTAACGATGTTGTCGAAATCGAAATCAATGCGGACTCACCAGACCTATCAGAAATATCGGATTCACTCTCATTGAGAGTTGACTCTAGACAGATTGCGGTCGATACTCTCTTTCCAGTTGTAGCTCACGTTGGGGGACCCGGTGAAACAGCCTATTACGCGCAGGTCATTCCAGCTGCAAAAGCACTGGACATTCCATTTCCTCTTTTTGTAAGATATCCGCGAGTCTACTTCAATACGCCTTGGAATGAGAGTCTCGCAGGAGTATTGAGAGAAAAGGAATTCCCAGTGATTCATCGTCCTGAGATGTTTAAGACTCTAGGAAAAGTGGGGAGGTTCAGAAAGAAGAACCGATTTGATGAGATGAACCAGGTGCTTGCTGAATTTGAGGAATCTCTTTTCAAGGTCCATTCTGAACTCAATAACAGCCATGCTGAGCTGGAAACAAAGAAGGACAGTGGCAAAGCAGATGAGAGTCTTCTCCTGACCAAGATTGATGTTGAAAAGTATCTTAGCTGGGCATTCGGGCAATTCACCCAGGAAAAGATAAGCCAAGAGTCCACTTGGTCTTGGATTGAATGGGCGTTGAACGCAGGTTTCCCAGACCTCTTCGGACCGTACTTTAGGGCTCATGTTGACGAAATGAAAAATGGGGCAACTTACTTCGTCAACTTCATCCTCTAGATATTTTCAGACAGGAGTCCACCTAGTTTCTCAATTCCCTCTCCAATCTTAGTCCTTGTTGCATATGAGAAGCCAAGACGCATAGTATTGACTTCTGGCCTACTAGGCTCTATTTCATTACCATTATCGACCAGCTTAAAACCAGTGATTGGATAGAATGCTTCTCCGGGCACATAGATGATATCGTTGGGAATCCCATACTTTTCCAAGAACTTGCTACTATCAAATGGTTTCTCGCTCTGCCACCAGAAGAAGAACCCACCAGTTGGATAAGTCCTCTCACCTGCAGGGAATGAAGAATCAATAGCCTTGGCCATGGCTTCCGCGCGTTTCTTGTATCTTGGAACATTTTGTCGCATCGCCTCGTCGATATGATCCCTGTAATAGATGTTCAGAATTCGTTGCACCATGGTTGAGGTGCAAAGATCAAGATACCCTTTGTCCTTCAGAACTTGTTCTCTTACATTAGGTGGCAGAACAGAATATCCGACCCTTAGGACTGCGGCTTCCTTGCTAGTCGTTCCCAAATATGCAACACGCTCATTCTCCTTATCAAGCGTCTTAATGGCAGGAGGGGCACTATTGAACTGTATCTCAGCGTAAGCGGAATCTTCAACAATGAGGATATTCTCATTCTCACACAAATCGAAAAGAGCCTGCCGCCTCTTCCAAGGCAGTGTTGTACCCTTGGGATTATCACTATCAGGCACGACATATACCATATCGGGGTTCTTTCCAAACTTCTGGTTGGAGAGATGAATTCCCTTCTCTACATATTCTGGAATCAGACCATCAAGATCTGTAGGAATTGATAGAACTCGTGCTCCAAGCTTCACTGCCGGGACTAGGAATCCAAGATAGGAAGGTGAGGGCGTGATGATGACATCACCAGGATTGATGAGAGTATCAAGCAAAGCATACAGTGCTTGTTGGGATCCGTTTGTAATTGAAACGTTGCTCCATTCATTTTCAGGATCAAGTGGCAATTTCCTCTTGTCATGGAGTCTCTTTGCCAGCGTCTTCAAGAACCAAGGCTCGCCTCCGGTGGGCCCATAATTGAGATCATCAAGAGCCTGTTTGGAGTCCTTTTGGTAGGTCTGTCCCAGCTCCTCCATGATTTTTCCAAAGATTTCAGTAGGCATGATTCCCGGCTTGCCACCAGCAAAGTAATACTCGACCTTGTATTTGAGTAGGGCACGAATTTGAGACTCTTCAATGAGAGTCGTCCATGTTGCAAAATGATACCCAGAATTATTTCTCGCCATCTGTTTTCCTTCCGGCACATGTGTATGCAATGAAGCCTTACAACGGATTCAGGAGTTGTAGATGGCATGTACAAGAATGTACATGTCCACGTTAAACAGATAGCGACGCGCCTTTATCTGTTTCTAGGGATGAATTCTATTGAAAGTGCCAATCAGCTCTTTGATGTACAATTGTGTTCGGTCATTTTGTATCGGCGGCAATAGCTGCTGCTGCAGCGCCGGGGTCCTCGGCATTGACAACCGATCTTGCAGCAATCACATAGGAGGCTCCGGCATCAATTGCTTCTCTAGCTTTGCCTCCTTGGCTTCCTATACCAGGGCTGATAATTGGTATCTCTGTGCCGAGTATCTTGGATACCTCCTGAATTCGATGCGGATAAGTTGCGCCAACTATGACTCCATCAGCACCCCACCTTTGGGCCCTTTGCGCAAATGCTGCCCAGACAGGTGTTCGGGTCTTCTTGTCAACTGCAACCTCCAAGCCGTAGCCCTCATCAGCTGCTGGATGTGACATGTAGCAGAGCGTAATTACACCTCGTTGGCGTCTGCGTGCAAGATCGAATACAGAATCCAGACCACCCTCCCAACCAACAAACGGATTCGTGATTAAGGCATCAAATCCTGCATCGAAGTAATAACGTGCAATGTGTGCATTGGTATTTCCTATGTCGTTAATCTTGCAGTCCATGATGGCGGTTAGCCCCCGGTCATGAATGGCATCAATGAGGATAGGAATCCTATCAAATACCCCCAAGGGTAAAACGAGTTGTCTGTTGAACTTGAAAGCTACTGCATGTTCTGATGTGTCAGCAATGATTTTCAGAGCTTCCTGCTCAATACGACCTATCTCAGCCAATTGCTCCTTCTTGTTCTTCCCACCCATGTCAGCAACCAGGTCTAGACCTACAATCAGTCGGCTTTTCCTGACAAATGCTGCGGCTTGTAGTTTTCGTGCGTAAAACTGGTCTACCATTACACTCCTTCCTCGACCGCAGTGTACGCTATGCATACTTATATGAAATGCGGGTTTTCAAGACCATGGAGAGGCGAAGTTGAGCCCAGATTGGATGATGTCACGACTCACCGTAGTATTGATTGCAGTGCTTGGACCAGTCTACTTCTTCATACTCGTGCAGTTTCTCCCATTTCAGTTGGCGCCGTTTCAGGACCCAACTCTGGACTGGTGGTTTTACTACGTTCTAGTTCCATCAATCTTCTCAGCCCCTTGGATAGGCATCATCTACAATTCACGCTATAGACTCGCAAACACATTCCATCTCACAGAAGAGGCAACAGATGCAGTGCCATTACGCTGGCGAATATTCTATGGAACAAATGCAGTGTTTGTGCTCATCTTCTTCATCCTGCCAATCATAGCAGC
>JBHLQS010000212.1:0-4819 GCA_048883405.1 Candidatus Thorarchaeota archaeon | reverse complement strand
CTGGAGAGGAGACCGGCTGCTGTGGTCTTGCCAACACCACCTTTTCCAGATACAGATATCACTAGACGTTCTTTCATACTTCTTACTCCCAATAGGAAAAAAGGGGCATTTCGCCCCTATGACCATTTAGGTATGGTCTATCATTCTTCTTTCCATTTGTCCATCTGGAGATATTTGGGTATTCCACTTGAGTCTTGAGGACCAACTTTGACTGTCCAACCTGAAACCTCTTCGGTCTCACCACTGATTCTTGCAGCCATTCCAGGACTGATGAGAATCTTGTGTTTGACCTTTTCGGATACTTTGTATTCCTCTAGAGCTTCAGCCACTTTCTCTGCAGTCAGTCTTCTACCTGCAACTGCTGATTGGACACTCATTCCTTCTGTATCTACGACCAAGAGATAGGCATTAACGCCTGCCTGCTTAATGTCGCTCTCTACAGTAAAGTAGGTGAGTGCGAAGTTAGTTGTGTACATAACCGGAGAGTCTGCATCAACATCACCAAATTCCTGTAGTCCGGCCTCAACAGCTACAGGCTTGACTGGATCAGTGTAGAGGTTGCTTCGCAGAAAGGTGAGTGGTAGATCGGTCCACATGTCTAAGCTATGAACAACGATTGCATCAGAATAGCGGACTATCATTGCGGCAGCAGTGAGGACTTCGTCCCATTTCGTTAGTTCTGGTGCAGCACCTTCCTTATGGTCTGCCCATACTGAGATTGGAGTTGCAAGAAGTGGATAACCAACTAGTTCATTCTCCTCTATTGTGGCAGCCCTCCTTAACTGTGTAAAGTTGTCAATAGTAGTACCAAGACCAGTTCTTGAAGATGTGCCTGGGTCAAGAACAAGTTCCTCTACTCCCATGGCTCTCAGGGTAGCGATAAGCGATGCAAGGTCATCTAGCCCACTGGGTGCATAGGCTACCAAGGGGAGTTTGTGTTTGATTGCAATCTCTCCAACATCTGACCATGTGTCCAGTGTAGCTGCATAGAGCAGTGGATGCTTATCGGCAATCGCGCTAGCTGCAGCAGCCAGCATCTTGGGATTTAGCGAGCACAGGATAATTGGCCAGTCAGTGAGCTCGGACAATTTCTTTGCGGCCTTAGCAAAAGTCTGCGGGTCTCGTGATACACCTCGTAGTGCAATCCCATCTAACCGTAGATTCTGACCGATATACATATACGTCCAGTCTTCAATAGCCTTGACTCTCTTAGAAAGGGCATCGGCCTCAAGTGTGTCAGCTACGTCGACAAAGAAAGATATTGGATTTGAGTATCTCAGGTCGTGTCTGTATAAGACCAACTTGCCACCAATTGAAGCGGCCTTTTCGCCTATTCCAATCACAACCTCTCTCACTGGAGGGCGAATAAGGTCCTCTAGCTTGGTCAGCTTCTTGGCATACTTAGCCTCTCGGTAGAGGGGAACACATGCAGGAAGCTTCACCGTGTATTCAGCAAGCTTAGTTGCAAAGGCCATGCAGTTGGCCTCTCCGCACTCCTCACAATTTGTGCCAGGTAGAAGTGGATAGATGTCCAATGGACCCGGTAGTTTGCCCATTTAAGTCCCCTCCGGTATTTCCAACGCTGTCCAGTCGTTGTATTCCTCGACTGGTATCGGTCGCCTCTCTCGTAGCCACTGGATAAGATCGTGGACTGTCTTCATCGCTGCAGGATGCATCATCATGAAGAGGTCATTGCCTGCCAGCAGAAGCGATAAGGCTGTAACACTCTCCCAAATCGGTCCACGAAGCTCTCTTGGCCCCAACTCAGGAGCCTTAAGCCACGCCTCACGAGCAGCCCAGGCGTTTGTCGTACCAGAGCTAATTGGATATTGGAGCTCACCATCACCTAGAAGCCCAGCTAGACGCATTCTCTGCATCATAGTGAAAGCATACTCAAGACCATATCCCAGAGCAGCGGTTGTAGGATCAATGATTATCTGGTCTGGTGTCACCCATTCGATAAGCCTTCGGTTCAGTTCCTTCTGATCGTTGATATCGAGCGAGGTCCAAGATAGGACAATCTGATCATGTTCTTTCGCGGCTACGGCAATGGGCTCGTAGACATCAACCGTGGCCGAACATAATAAAGTACGTTCACCCTCACATACCTCTGCGGCCTTAGCTAGAACAGGACCGTCTTTCTCAGGGTCTCCGGCAGACCCAATGAGTATTGGAACTTTGACGGCCTGTAAAACCTCTTCTACAGTCTTTGCAGCCTGTGCAGGTGATGTGTCTCCAAGCTGTCTATCGGTGCTGATGAGGTGAACTGTAATCAGATCAGCTCCAAATTTGTTCACACAGAGCTTCGCCCACTCTGCTGGGTCTTCTAGCACTTCCCTGTAATGGGTCTTGACTGCTTTAGCCAAAGGTATTGGCATATCAAATACATCAGCAGCGATAATTGGCAGGTTCTTCGGTGGTGATTGAAACAAATCCCATGCAGGTGCAGTATGGCCGCCAATGGTCACCGTATTGCTCCTGGATCCACCCTCTTTCTTAGTGGCCCCAATCGTAATCTCCCGAATCACACCGGGATACTCAGCAAGGGGCGGCTTGAATTTGGTTGGTATGAGGGACTTTGGCATCTCAATCGCAGCCTTAGCTGCAGCCTGAGCTAGTCGTTGGACCATAGGACGAAGAGCGAGCTTGAGTTCGTCTACTTCTATAGTCACATCCTCTAGCTCCAACTCGGCGAAATCGCCGAAGATGTCGTCTAACGACTGTCCTCTTCCTTCCTCATGGGACGTCATTTCTTCTTTCCACCCTTCCCTGCGCTTGTCTTTCTGATGATGACTTTCTCAGCGTAGATCTTGGCGTTCTTGAAGACTATCTCTAGCCCACCGCCAACTCCACCTACCATAGCGGTCATTTCGCCAGGCACTGCAACATAGTCTTCCGAAACCTCAGCCAAAGCAGTTTCCTCTTCTTCCTCAATCTCCACCCAACGCTCTACGATGGGATGACCCTTGTCCTTAAGGAACGTCTTGAGGTCAGCTATGGTCATAGCGTCGTTCTCTGTTGGAATCTTATCTCTGACCTCCTCAGGCATGAACTCATAGATTCGTTGTTTCACTGAGTCAGGCATCCAGACGATTCTATTGTAGCCACCGTCAACCTGAAGGAAACGAGGCGAACGCATGTACTCGATCGAGAGACCATGGAATCCTGGCACCTGTCTGCCACCTGCGGTTGAATCAGCCATGCTTGAAAATGGCAGTCCATTCACCGTTTCTCCCTTGAAGTCCCTGTGAACCACCCCAAGACCATCTACCTCGGGAATAACGAATGCGATAGCTTCGAAGCAACCGCAACTTGTGTGAGGCTTTTCAAAGGCACTGTACAGAGCCACCTCTGTGACCTTTCCCAACGATTTCTCTTTAGAGATCTGGTTTACACCTGTATACTGACCAGAAAACTCGTCTATCGTGTCACCCTTCTCGATTGAATAGAGGGGTCCTTTGGGATCAACTCTTGCTGCTGCGCGACCATCGAACCAACTGATTGCTCCACAGTTTGCATATCTCTGCGGTGTAATCACACAGATATGAGTTGGAGCGAAAGACTGACACAACGAGCATCCGTAGAATGAATCCACATCTGGATCACTGAGGCCTCTTGCGCGAGCATCTCTTTCGTTGTATCTGTTCATGGCCTCATCATATCGTTCGGCTATCTTCTCAGGGTCTGTTAAGAACGTCACCTGTATCTTCTCAATAATATTCATCTCAGTTTTGAAGAGCCGAACCAAGACCTTGCCTAGAAACTCAAAGGTATTGAATCCCTTCTCGAAAGACCTCTTGTTAAGCCGAATCCAGATGTCGTAGCGCTGATTCAGGTGCATCATTCCTTCGACAAAGTTCACATACTCATGAATTCGCCTCTCAATAACACCTTCAAGATCGGGTTCGATCTCCTTACCTGCGACTTCTACGAGGATACCAAAAGGATGGTAGCTCCCTTCCTCCATGTCCTTCAAGTCGGGTCCAATAACAGTGACTTTCTCATCTTCGATTTCGCTCATTTCTCGTGCCAGGGCCAGCTCGAATTTTTTCTCCATCTTTGGACCGCCGAGCTCTACGTACATGTCTTTTCCTCGGACTCGTTCTCCTTCGTATACTACGCCTACATCTACTGGAATGTCTTCAAATGACATGTTACTTACCTCCTCCTACGAACTCCAAGATTTCATCCAGGACTTTGTGCCACTGCTTCTCCTTCATGTTCGGGAATGACCAATCTGCATGCGGTTGATAATAGCGCCCAAGGGCAATCTTTGTCAGATGCGTTCCAAAGTTCATGACAGCAGATAGCATCGTCCATTGCATGTAGTAGGGTATGCCATAGACCAGAATCAAATCGTGAGGCCCCTTCCCATGGGGACCTGGCCATGATTCATCCTGAAGGTAGTTTGCTAATTCCATTGCGCCCATTGATTTGCAGCCTTCGAAGTCCTTCTCAAGAAAAGCCTTGATTGCTCCTCCAGTCGCAACAACAGGTATCTTACCGGCCTTTGAGAGGGCTATTGCATAGTCAACCATGTCACCCTTCCCATGCGCCATCCCAACTGCATCTGAGCCCACAATCAACAGGGGTTTCTTTGATTTTGTGAGGGCTCTTTTGAGTTGGGCGGCTTTGTTGAGTGACTTTGCACTATCAGGGCCGCAAATCTCTCCTGTCTGCCAGGGTACTGGTCTCATCACCATTATTTGCCACCTCCCATAACTAGCTCCTTGAGAAGCGTCGGGTCTGGAATTGTCCTTTCTTTCCATTTGTTCTCCTTCATTTGAGCTAGAATCTTGTCCTTCAATGTGATTGGAAT
>JBHLQS010000211.1:0-4832 GCA_048883405.1 Candidatus Thorarchaeota archaeon | reverse complement strand
CACTTCTTGTTCTTCACGATGAGGTTTGACCGGAATTCCGAATGAAAGGCTGAGCACTCCCAATTCACATGCGTCCACGCATGCACCACAGAGTATGCACTCAGAATTGCCAATAGAGAGAGTTTCAACCATATTCATTACATGAAGCCCCATTGGACATGCATCGTCACATGAGCCACATCTGTTGCACCAGATACCGCCCCTATTCACTTTCAGATGCAGAGCAGGAAACCGTGAGCTATTGCTCACATGTGCCACTACACTCATGACCGGAGCGAACCAGCAGAAGTATCGACAGTTCGCCCGCGTTCCAAGAAGCAATGCGAGAGGGATTACAAGGAGAATGATGAGTGTAATCATTGATGAGTCGCCCATTCTCGATGATGCTTCAGATGTCGGAACAGGCAGAACTCCGAAGAATCGGAGCAGTTCCAGTACAATCTCTCCCAGCCATAGTAAGAACAGCAAGTATTTGACTTTACTCAGTTTTTCATTAGTGGCCTTTTTCCTAATGAATGCTGAACAGAACTCATTCACTGCAGCTGCAGGACATAACCAACCACAGAACGCTCTGCCGAACGCCAATGAAATGATGAAAAGAAGGGAGATGAGTACAAGACTGCCGAAAATCATACCTTGGAATATCTCTGACACAGCAGAGATTGGCCAGAGAACATTTGCTATGAGGAGAGCTTGAAAGAGAATAAACGATATGGCAAGGAGAAGTTTCCGCATTCTCTGCCTTTGCAACCCAACCACCAAATGAATTATGATGCATTATAGGATATATTTCCTTGGGTGTCTTCCAACAGGAGATCAAGGGCCTTTATTCATTGGTTCTTTGTGTGGGCCTTGAGGAAGATATGTTGTTGCCATCTTACCTGTAGAAAATGAAAGGGTGCTCAGCAATGTGAGATGGGCAATCCCCCAATACTCTATCTCACCGCCGTTATACTTCAAAAGGTGAAAAAAGCATTAGGAAAAACTCTTAACAAAGAGGCGCAGGTTATAACGTTTGGTTGGGAAGCGGATTTGTGATGAGAAAGAGCGCAGCAGTCGTCCTAATATCTATCCTAATTCTGGCATCATTTCTTGTTTTATTCGCCTTTATGCTTAATATTCCAGCGAGTGTGCAACTGGAAACCAGCATCAGTAGTCCATTTGATGGATCAGAAGTACAGTACAGAGATGAATTCATCATTTCCGGCAGTGTCCTAGCGGTGGAGGGTAACGAGAGTACTGTCAATTCTTTTATCCAATATTCTGTGGGCGAGAACTCCACGGATTTCAAGGATATTGATTATAATGATTTGCGAATTGTTGAAGGAGAACAGATGCAAAGCCAGATACTTGGGAGTGGCGAATCGTACACTGTAAGTTGGGTTCTTACGGGAGAACTAGGTACATACGAAATCAGAATATGCAGCAATAGCTCGATTGCTGGCAACGATGCTTCAGAGGCAAGGACGGTTACTATAGTTGCACTACCACCTCCAATTGGGGCTGAAACCGTTGACTCTGAAATCCAAGATTCGGAAGTTGGATTTGGGAGTTCCTCAGGCGATTATCTGGATACGTACCATGCGGATGGCGTGTACGAGGTGCTAAGCGAAGAAGAAAATGACCAAGGAACAGAAACCCCTGACGATGATACGACTGAACTTGGTTGGATCTTCACATTTGAGGGCCTTGGTCAGAGAAGCAATACATTTCTCAACTTACTAGGTCATGCTGAGTTCATGTCTGATGACTCTGATATTGCATTTGAGATTCAAGTCTATTTATTGAGTGATTGGCTTACAATAACAACAGTTGTAGCAAATGGATATGATGAATGGCATATTATCGATATACCAGACGATTCTTCGGACACGATTCAAATACGGATTCTCGACGACGATAGAACACCTGGTGACAAGGCAATCTCTTCTCTGCACCTGGACCAAGTATATCTCTTAGATTATCTCTTGGAAACAGCCACCAGCTCTGGAATGGAGATTCTGACGCAGGGATATACTTACTCCCATAAAATCATCGCTTGGGAGAATATCAACCAAAATTACTATCTTAGTGGAGGCTTGCCAATCGAAGAACACTGCTATGATATTGTGGTTGTTGACATCGACAGCGATGGCATTCTTGAAACGGTCGTTGCTGGCGGCGATTCAACCCCTATAATCGAGATTCTTCAGAACAAAGATGGTAGAAGTATCGAGCTGGAACACAGAATGGTCCATCCATGCTCGGAGGACTATGGGGCTGTCACTTCACTAGCAGTCGGTGACCTAGACAATGATGGCGGAGCTAACCTAGAAATACTCAGCTGCTGTGACGCTGGCAGAATTGCTACAATTTGGAAAATGGAAACAGGTACATATAAGCCGGTGTGCAACATCAGCCTCACCTCTATGGCTGACGCAGTCGCAGCAGGAGATCTTGATAATGATGGGGACATCGAGATAGTGGTGACTGCAGGTATAGGAATACCCGGCGAAGCGCGGGTCTATGAATACATTGGGGAGGACTGGGTCCAGACTGCCGCTTACTATCATCAAGGTGCTAACAGCGAAGTAAGCCATGCTGAGATCAATGATGTTGATAATGATGGCATGAACGAACTAGTCCTGTCATTGACTTATACTGCAGCAATAGTCTTGGAATACAATGGCACTCATCTAACAAAAATCTGGGAAAGCTCTGGTATCCCCGGACACAGTGTTACTGGTGATATAACTAACGATGGGCTTGTTGACATCCTCATTGTCGAGGGTGCTTCCAGTGAGTTGATTCGCATATTCGAAACCGTTGGAGGCAATATAGTAAACACTTTCAATATCTTGGAGCCCGGACTTCCAACTCCTGAGGGAGATGGAATCGCCATTGGGGACATAGATGGTGATGGCAGAAATGAATATGCCATCCTCGGAGAAGGATCTGAGGATCTAAGAATTTTCAGAAATGATACCTTGCTTTACAGGAAGCCCTTTGGACCTCTTGCCGGAGGTCCTTTGGAGATTGGTGACTATGATAACGATGCAGACGACGGTCTGGATGCTTCGATTGTCATAAAGGCAACAGTCCTTGATATACAAACAGGAAGTAGTGATGTGCCATTCCATTCAGAAATGAACAGGACAACGTGTATACCTAGGAGGATTCAACGGGAGCCGTACCATTAGCTGCGCTTCTATTAGAAGAGGAAAGGGTGCTCAGCAATGTGAGAAGGGCATTTCCCCAATACTCAATCTCACCTCCGCCTACACTTCTCTCTACCTGAATTAGGTATTCATAAGAGAATCAGAATTAAGCTCATATAGTCTGCCGCAAGATGTGCAATCCAAGCCACAGCTATGTTTCGAGACCGTGCATAAATGAGCCCATAGAGAATGCTATCGAGAAACACTAAGAGAAAGTCAGCAGACATTGCCAAGGGTTCGCCGAAGGTGAGATGGACCATTGCCATTACCAGGGATGCGACGATAATGGCGGCTCTATCACCTACGAACCAGCCTAATCGCTCTTGAATCAAGCCTCGATATACGACTTCCTCCAAAAGGGTCGCTAGGGCAATTAGCAGGAAGAATATCGCGAAGGGGGCTATTTGACCGTACAAATCTACCAAGAACTCAACGCGTATCATGAACTGGTTAAAGAGAGCTGGCCACCATAATCTACTTCCAATGACCACCAGAAGCTGAATGACGATAGCAACAAGAAGGAATAGATACCAATTTGACTTCAAGTCGCTAAGGAAATCAGCGTGTTTGAGTCCAATCTCCTGCCATCCGCGCTTTCTAACTCTACGTTCAATCAATACATATGTCAGTGGCAGAAAATACAAAGCCCATGTGAGTCCCTGTACAAAGAAAAACAATAGTATGGAGATGGCCACCACTAGAATCATTTCAAGCAATGTTTGCGGACCTTTTTTCTTCTCGTCCTGGACATCTCCTCTGAGTTTCATTCTCTCCCGGTTGAATATATCCTGGTTCGATTTAATGTGATACATCTGAGCAAAAGGAAATGGTACTCAGCAATGAACAACGGGTAAGCACTCAAATACTCTATCACCACCGCCTCTACTTCTCTCCACCTTAGAAGGTAAAGAAAATTAGGAAGTATTTTCAGGGCTGATGGGATTGGAGTTTCGGGAAAATTGGGATAGGCATACATTCTGGGTGAGTTGCTGATGTTGCCTGAATTATGGACTGCAATATTCCTTTCATTGCCCTTGGTCACAATGATAATTCCTTCCATACCTTACTGGAGAGAGTTTCGTAGAGATGAGAAAAAAGGAGCAGAATCTAGAAAGGCGAAATATAACAAACCAGCATTCCTAATCTTTGTAAGTGGAATTTTGGCTATGTGGTTCTTTTGGATAGCCGGTATTTTCCTCTCGTTTCTAAACTCGTACTATGTAGTCTTTGGCATCATAACATTCACATTTGAGTTTGATATCTATGTCCAAATGGTTGGTTTCGCATTTTTCTACATTGGTGGAGCTATCTATAATTGGGTCCTTATTGTTGCAGGAAAATATGTGCGACCGGCCCCGTCAGGAGCATTAGAAAATCACCTACTAATCACTACGGGCCCATATGGAGTAGTTCGGCACCCACTCTATTTCTCATATGTTTGCATCCTTTTTGGCCTGGCACTTCTTTTGTCAACCTATTGGCTCATGATTCCATTGTTTTGCGTATTGATCGGGATTTATCCAACAGCCAAGGCTGAAGAAGAAGTATTGATTGACCAATTTGGGATAGATTATGTGGAATATCAAAAGGAAGTAGGCATGCTTTTTCCAAAACGCGCTTGTAAAGAATCTTGAC
>JBHLQS010000210.1:0-4856 GCA_048883405.1 Candidatus Thorarchaeota archaeon | reverse complement strand
ACTGGCATTGGCGGAAGTTGAATCTCGTCTATGCAATCTACATCATCGTCTAGAACATTCTCAGCTTCCGGCACTTCTTCTTCCATGCTCTTTTCCCTAGTTTCAATATTCACTACGCTGGCAAATTGCACTGAAGCATATTTCCCATCCTGGCGTGTATAATCCTCCAGGATGTCTTGAGTCTTCTTAGAACAAATCATCTTCTTATGGCGGTAAGTCATTCCAATCTCGCTCGACAATAATCAACAACAATCGACAACAATCGACAATCAACACTTGCATCATTCGCATATAAGGTTTTACTCATGTGAATGTCTATCTGGATACCATTGAACGGGCAAACGTCATATACCCAGTGTGTCCTACCATCCACGTCGTAGGCCTGGTCTTTCCCTCTCTTACCATGATTTCTCTTTGAAGGACCTCAATCGTCTTGATCATTCCCCAATTCCCAGACTCACCCAAAGCCTTACAGATTTTCATGGATTGTTCAATCGTTGGACTATAGCTTGCAAACATGTGACTAGGTTTCAGGACTCGATGGGCATCGTCCACTGCCTCCCACGGCGTAGCTAGGTCAAGTACAACCGCATCCACATCCTTCTCCTCAATCCCATCCAGGACGTCCTTGTGATGCATTGTTACGTTGTCCGATAGACCGTAACGTTTCAGGTTTCTCTCTGCGCCTTTGTACATGTCTTCACGAATCTCATAGGTATAGACGTGTCCCGATTCACCAACAGCTCGTGCGAGAATGCCAGTGAGGGCTCCTGATCCCGTCCCTGACTCAACCACTCTGGAGCCCGAAACAATTCCTGCCTCAATGAGGATTGTACCAGCATCTTTTGGATAGATTATCTGGGTGTTCCTTCCCATTGCAATCTGGATGTCAGTCTGAGTAGGTCGATGAACCTGGAAGACAGTACCTGAATGACTCTCAATTCTGCGGCCGAATGCCCCCCCAATCAAATCATCATACTGGATGATCCCTTTGTTTGAGTGGAAGGCATCTCCAGCTTTGACCTTCCTGATCCAATTCCTCTTTGCATCCAGGAAGATATAGACGAAATCACCATCTTGGATAAGGTCGTCGGGCATGACTGGTCACCAATACTAATTGCGTTTTGAGTGTTACGAGTCGTTGTCGGTTCATGCAGACGCGCCAAGCTACAAACCTTTATTCGATTTCAGAAAGGGCTTCCTTTGAGGGAGTCATATGAACGAGCACCACCACAATGAAGACCCCACGGCCCCATTCGAAATCAAAGAGGAAGACCATAAGCCAGTTGATCTCATACCTAAGTCCGCATTGCAGTATCATCCACGAGTTGGAGATCCTTTGGACCTGTTGGTTGATATGGGATCCGGTGTGATTGTAGGTCGGTCGGAGTCATTTCATGAAAAGTACCCGAACGCAGGTCTGGGCATGTTGGGTGCAGTGACCGAAACAAGCGATGATGTTCTCACTTCTCTTTTTGGGATGCCTGTAAAGCTTGACTTTGTTAGCCCCCATGTAATGCTGGTGGCAGGAAAGAGAGGATCTGGAAAGAGCTATACACTTGGGGTCATCGCAGAGGAGCTCGCTCTCGCCATGGAGCGAAAGGAGATCGAAGTTGCGGGGGTCGTCATTGATACAGTGGATGTGTTTAGACAGAGTGTAGAGCCTAATGAGGACCAAATCGATTTACTTGAGAAATGGGGCATGGTGGCAAGGGGATTTCCATTTGCTGTATACATTCCTCGTAGAACTTACGCTGGCCTTCCAGACGAGGTGAAGAAGAAGGCACGATTATACCCATTAGCTATCAGTCCCAGAGAATTAACCGCATCAGACTGGGGCTTTGTCTTGGAGAAGGGCGGGCAATTGAGTACAGCCATGGATAATCTGATGGGTGATGTTCTTGAGAGCCTAAGAAAGGGATATGTTCGTGAGAATGGTGAGAAGGTGTCGCTCAAGCGAGACTTCAGTATTTTGGATATGATTCAATGTATCGAGTCGAATCCGTCCATTCTTGATCTTTATCAGCCTGCATCGAGAACTGCCATGATTCAAAGGCTTCGCCGCGCAGACAGACTCGGTGTCTTTCATCCGGGAGGAACAAGTGCGCAGGACCTTGCTGTCGCTGGTCAAATCACCATCATTGACGTAGCACCTCTTGGGTCGGATGCTCACACTGTTCTTGCTATATTGACAAACATGTTATGCCGCCAAGTTCTAACCTATCGCATGGCATGGACTGATGAGGGAGAGAGTGCAAGGGAAGAACTTCCCCCGACCTGGCTCATAATAGACGAGGCTCACACACTTGTACCAAAGTCTGGTAGCACGCCAGCCAAGGAAGCCATAGTGGGCTATGCGAAACTTGGAAGACGCTTCGGATGCAGCCTAGTCCTATGTACTCAACAACCATCCGCTGTGTCAGATGAAGCGATATCACAGGCAGACATCATTCTGTCACACTCACTCTCCCACGACAACGATATCAAGGCTCTAATACAGCGAGCCCCCGCAGTTATGCCTGACAAGTTTCGTGACAAGGTCTTCATCAGCAGCCTTCCTCGCGGAGTGGGAATCGTTTTTGACCAGAGTACTGAGAACAAACGTGGCTTTATGATTCAAGTGAGGCCAAGAGTTTCTCAGCACGGTGGGACTGATCGTCTCTCAGCGCTCTTTGAGGCAGCCCGACTAATGATCCCTGATGAAGTTGAACTTGAAGAGGTCGAGATAGGGGAGGCTGCCGCTCCAGAGCTAGAGGCAGACCTGCCTGAGGATTTGCCGGATGTACCACGACCTCCACTGAAGCTCAGCAAGGAAGACTGGGAGATTATGGACGCTTGGATGAAAGACTACATCGAGGCGTATTTTGACAGCAAGAAACAGGAGTATGCAATCACGGAGGAGATTTCCCCTCGTGAAGAGGATGATGCAGCGAAACCGCTTTTGGAGTGGAAACTCTCAGATGCTGGTGTTGCAGAGGAGGAATACACGCCTGCTGAGATAGATGGTTCGATAGTTTCGATTAGACGATTCGGACCCATAACAGCCTCATTATTGGAAAAGGCCATAGCTCGAAAGGTGCTCTATTCGCCAGTCACTCACCCATACTTATTCGGGCGAGACTCAGTGAAGAGAGAAACCACCAGCATAGTTAGAACCGACATTGAGCCTCATTTGCTAGTGGAAGAAGTTGTTTCAAGATTGGGCTCAACGGGAATGCAGGTAGACTCTATCAAGGACTCTGAGGGATTCTCATTTGTGTTGTTACAAAAAGGCAGCACACGAGCAGGCCTGTCTGTTGGCGCGAGCGGCCTAATGACTTGTGTCGCAGTTTCAGTAGTTGGTGATGACCGGAAGGAGGTTGCATCTATCTCCAATCAGGTGGGTGAGCTATCTGGGTAACAAGAGAGCGCTAGATGCGAGCCCTAAATTAACTCTTATAAGTGGATTCAACTGTCAGCGGCCTAGGTGCGCAATGTGAGCAAAGAAGGCATAAGATCACCCGTAAATTTCAAGCTGGAGTCAATGATGGATTTGGCAAGAATGCTTGCATCCTCTGGTCAAGCGAACCGTCCTGCTAGCATGCTATACTTTGAGCATCAGGGCAAACACATCTATGGCACATTGATTTCCCATCATGGCTACTATGAGATGTATGGGATGCCACTATGGGTATATATTGAGGGCGAGGGTCCCCCAGAGGGGTCCTATTTGTCATACACTAACCGGGACAAGGAAATGTATGAATTCACTTCAACTCCTTCACTAGAACCTAGAGTTGCATACCTACCCATAATTAGACTGGCTGAGAAATTGCCGATTCTTGACCTTTAGCCATCCGCCTGTCGATTCTTTGAGGACCAGAACGTTGAGTCGTCCTGTAGCCATCGTATAAGGTCCTCTACAATTCTGGAGTGGTCAAAGGCAAGAATATCAGCCTCTAGCGACTTCATGTCGACCCAGGAAGCCTCTGCTGCGTCATCGCCTCCAATTGGTTCACCTGCAACCGGTCTAGCTATGAAGACCGTTGTAATAGTATGTCCTCTTGGGTCTCTCCCTGGATCACTGTATACTCCTAGGATTGCGTCAAGTGTGATATGGACACCAGTTTCTTCTAGGACCTCTCGGACCGCCGTTTCCTCCACTGTTTCACCGTACTCAACAAAGCCTCCTGGAAGGGCCCAGCTGTCTCTATAGGGGTTTCTGCCGCGTTTCACTAAAAGGAGCCTCTCTCCATCGATGACTGCAACATCAACTGTAGGTGAAGGATTTCTATTCATTCTCAGTACATCTCCCGCGGAGATGCTCTCATGAAATTGACCAGACTGACCGCGGCGAAGATTAGGAATGCCAACCAAATTATGGAAGTCAGTATTATTATGTCCGTCTTGAAGAAGATTTCTACTATCAGAAACAGCCCAACCACTAGAATATTGGATGGTCCCCCCATTGTACTGTTGTCCTGCACTCCAGTCCTAAAGCGAATAAGTACCATCAAGGCAGCAATGGTCAAGGATATCCAATTGATGTACAATGTGAATATCCAGGACTGGCCTAAGAAGCCCAAGGTACCAAGGGGCGTGACTATGGGTGGCAAGTAGGTGTAGAGGAACACCACGAATAGAATTATCTCGCCTATCCTGATCTTTGTCGTTGGCGTTTGTGTGTATACAGTTCCATAGAGACCACGATCATACTGCTGTGCTGCAAAGAACATGAAGTAGAAGGGCGAGCCAAAGGTGAGCGCATTCACTAGGCACTGAGCAAAGCCATAGACTATATTGACCCAATATCCGGTCCATCCACCCATCACAGCATTCCAGACCTCAATATATCGGGGTATGAACTCAAGCATGAT
>JBHLQS010000209.1:0-4857 GCA_048883405.1 Candidatus Thorarchaeota archaeon | reverse complement strand
GCTATCTTCTCATAGATTCTTCTCGCACTGTCCTCGGTCACAGAATCATCCCTTGAGCCTTGAATAATGAGAGCTGGGCAAGTGATTTCTCCCAAGGACTTCCTCAAACGCTTCATCCCATCTCGCACAGTGAGACCGATAGATGGAGGAATCCAATCGTAGCCAATCCATCCCTGTTCTCTTAACCAGTTTGGAATTCCGGTGGGATGCTTTTCTGGTATCGCACGTCTAAGAAGGGGAATCCTGCTTATCACTGGTAAGAGAAGCAAAAGTCGACTTCGGACACCATAGGGAGCGGCCCAGATCACCAAGGCGCCAACATCATCTCTTTCGGATGCCATAATCAATGAGATGAGGCCACCTGCGCTGTGACCCACTACGCACACTTGTTCGCATTGTTCCAGGAGTCTGTCCAGTCCGCTATGCGCATCATGAAGCCAGTCGTCAAATCTGACTTCATACAAGTCCTCTGGTCTGGTTCCGAATCCAGTGAGCGCAGGCAACCATACTGTCATCCCGGTCTTTGTGTGCAAGAGTTTCGCGAATTCCTTTAGATCCCAAGTAGTCCCTCCCCCTCCTCCATGCAGCAGAAGACATCCCCTCTTATCACCTTCGATGAAGAGTGGTTCAGCACCTGGCATGAATTCCTTAGTCATACTTCCACCCTCTACTCATTCTTTCCGGACAGTGCTTCGAAATCCGGATCTATGTCAATGTACCGCAATATAAACGCGGCAATCAGAAGGAATGGTGCAAACATCGGTCCCCACCACATTAGACCCCATAGCTCATTTCCTGTAAGGATTACTGACAACTCCATGAAGGCTCCCAAGAGGACTGTAGAGGCCGCCTGGAACATGTTCAAAGGCACACCGATGAATCCTGTGTAAATTCCCGCTCGACTCTCCCCTGTGACAATCTCATCAACCTGAGCAATATCCGCTGGAACAATATAGCTCATCAGATAGTAGATTGCCATCCCTGCTCCTAAAGGTGCAAAGAACATGATTGCTACCGTGGTATATCCAATTATGGCTCCTAGTCCCCGGAGGAACGGTGTCAGGGGGGTAATAATTGCCAGCATGACGAGACCGATCATAAGGGATTTCTTCTTCCCGAGCCTACGCATTACCAATAACCAGAGATAGAAACAGATCACCGTTGAACCCAACATTGTGAGAGCGGGAGGAATCAGAGTTGCTATCGTGTCTAGAAGCAGCACCTCTTGAATGAATCCAACCATTTGCTGAGTAATTGCAATGAATGTAAAGGAGAGGAAGCCCACTGCAATTGTCCATCCAACAAATGTGCGATTGGCAACTGCAGTCCTGGTTTCCTCACTGAGACTTCGTTTTACTGGAGCTATGCTGGCCTTCTCTCTAATCACGGTCATTGAAGGTAGCATGAATAGAAGTGTGAGAGCACAGAAGACAAGCAGTATCGTCATACCGGTATCGCTGAGCACTGCGGGGGACTCTCCAACAAACAGAAGTGGAGTCATGAAACCTAGGATGGCTCCGCTCGAGTCTGCCGTGAAGTTGAATGTGTTCATTAGACCTGACACTAGGGGTCTCTCCTCCTCTTCAGTGATCTCTGGCAACCAGGACTGATGTGCGGTCATCACGAAAGCGTAGAAGAACTTGAACAGGCAGAGGATGACCAAGTAGTAGGTGAAAACAAGGAGTTCTAATGAGGGGTCAGCGGTGTTGATGAACCAATTAGGGACAAAGAGTAAGAAACCCGAGATGACGATACCTGGTGTACCAAGCACAACGAAAGGTCTCCGCCTCCCCCATCTGGTTTTCAAGCCATCACTGTAGTATCCTGTAAGCCAGTGAGTGAGGCCGATAACGACGTAAGAGAGAGATGTTGAGATGCCATTCAAGAACCAGTTGAGTTCAAATCTGGTACCATAGACATAGAATGCCGTTATTTGGATCATGGTTATGAGAAATGACGGGCCAAAGCGTCCCATTGCATAACCAACCTTTTTCCAGAGTGGGAGCATGCGTGTCACGTCCTGTAAATTCTCGGATGGACTAACCGACTAATCAGTCAATCGAAAGCAATAGGATTGCTACAGAACAGCGCAGGTCAGAAGTGTTATATCGCAGGCAACCTGTAGCTTTGGACAAATATCTCGCGTGAATGGAGTAGGAAGAGAGATGATTGGCCGATTTTGGTTTCGCATTACGATCATGTCACTGCTGGCAGTAATGCTTGTTGTTCCTGTGGCGCTCCCCATATCACATGTTGTTGCACAGCCAAGAGCGGATTGGACTTTCATGGTGTATATGGATGCTGACAACAACTTGGACTACTTCGGGTATCAGAATGTTGAGGCTATGATGTCAGTCGGGTCTACAAAAGATCTCAACATCGTAGTCCTATGGGACAAATTCGACGATGTGGCAAATCTATACCACATCGAAGCTGACGATATGAATGTCGTCAAAGGGTTCTCATTGAACGGTGAAGAGGTGAACATGGGCGACCCCGACACATTGCGGTCCTTTGTCACATACACGATGAAGAGCTTCCGCGCTAGTCATTATGTCTTGGTCATGTGGGACCACGGCGATGATTTCACGGGCTGTTGTTGGGACGACCACCCAGAAGATTATCTGACACATCAAGAGGTCACTGAAGCCCTTTCTGGAATCGATCTTGATATCATGGCATTTGACATGTGCGTATCGGGAATGATTGAAGTTGTCTACGAGTATGCCTGCTCAGGGACTGACATTGATTATGTGGTTGCCACTGAAGGCTATGTGCCAAACTGGGGTTATCCGTATGCAGCACTGCTGGCTACCCTGACAGCCAATCCAGAGATGGGTGCGCTAGATCTATCCAAGATCATGGTGGATGAGTATATCGCCTACTATGAAACAATGCGGCCTGCCTCGAGGCTTGTTCAAATGGCTGTGATTGACATGGCCTTTGTGAATCTTGTAGTTGAACAACTTGGAGATCTTACAGCTGTTCTTGAAGAGGGCCTCCTCGGGGATATGCGAGGCTATTATCACGGGATTGTTGCAGAGGCTCGAGGAGCAGGGAATCTCGGTTGGTCAGAATATGGCTGGGAGGCATATGTCGACCTACCCTCATTCGTGAAGACGATAGCCGGGTATGGTTTCGAAGAAGCTGAAATTCTATATAATACACTCATGGATGGTCTCTATTCAGAAGCAAGCAACGCAATGAAATCAGCGGAAGGCATGGGGCTATTCTTCCCGAACTCATACAGTTGCTTCCAGAACAGAGTCTGGTGGGATCCCGAAGACTACCTTGCGATGCAGTTCCCGCAAGGAGGTTTCTATACCTTCCTTGAGGCATATTGGGGTATCTGAATCTCATTGGCGATCTTTCGGAGAAGCAGAAGCAATATTGGTTCCAGGCATCATGGGGCTAAAGAGCTAGTGCGATTTAGGTTAAGATGACAATTTCTTGACCCAATAATGTAGAGGCCCTTCGTTAACAAATCCCACTGACTCATATAGTCGTCTAGCCCCCTCTGATGGTGCTGCTCCAATGATGACCATTGCGGATGGGTCGTATCTCTCTACACGCCTAAGCCCTTCACATATCACAGCCCTTCCTAGTCCCAACTTTCTGTGGTCAGGATGAGTTCCGACAGGCTCAAGCTCCGCGATTCCGCTCAAGGGATCCATCCGGACAGTGCAGAAGGCAGCGAAGTTCCCCTCAGGATCAACTGCAACAATGTCTAAGTCTTCTTTGTAGAATGAGGCCCTGCTGTAAAGAAGAAGCTGGCTCTTTGACATATCCTTGACGTGTCGGAACACTGCTTTCTGAACCTCACGATATTTCACATGGTCCTCCTCGACCACCGCATGTCGAATCGTGTAGCCCTTAGGCAGACTATAATCTGGAACCGGCGCATCTGGCGGTCGAACCTGTTTGTCGCCATATGACTCGTCCTTCCAAAAGCCAAGTTCTTTCACCAATGCAATACGCTCTTCATCGTCGTCATCAACAACCAGGGCCATCTTCAGTTCCTTGCTTTCCTCTTCATTCATCTCTCTGAATCGATCTTCCATCCATTGGACTATCCCTTTGAACTCAGACATGTATTGGGGATGAATCGACAACCAGCACTCACCAGAGGGCTTTGTAAGTGTAAGCGCAATGATTTTCTCTTCGTCGGCTGCCTCCCAGATTCTTAGATACTCATCTTCCTCATCAAGGTACTCCGTTCCACCCGGGCCGTATTTTACATTCTCCAAGGTCGATGGAATCCAGTTCGAATACCCAGTCCGAATTGGGTAGATCTCGGCAAGAAACGCTCTTGCGACCTCGAAATCTCTGTTCCAGCGATAATCTCTCATCTGAATTGTCATGGTTCTACCACAGCATTCTGGAGGCCTATGGCTGTTGTCTTATATACTGCATTCTTGGCACAAGTATATCGTAGACCAGTCTGGTGAATTTGATTTCTGGCAATTGATGGCACAACGGCTTATGATTCTAGGCAGGACTCTCGCCCAGAATCTCTTTAGCTGGAAGAATGATGGCTAAAGCGTAGAGAACGCCACCTACTACAAAGGTAATCATGCTTCCCCCAACATATCCTATGAGCACTCTGTATCCAATGAGCGTTCCCCAAAGGAAACCTCCCGAAAGCAGAAGCGCAAACCATGCCCATTTCTCGCCCTTTTCATATCCGTATTTTGTCACAAATAGTATCTGCAGCGAGACTACGAACATAACTGCACCCACCAGCTTTTTCGTTATAATGTAAATCTCTCCGAATGCAGGATTTGCAGCCAGATAGTCTGCGTAGCTCTGACCGGTATAGAATAGGAAGTCACTCACAAACATGATTTCTGTGATGAG
>JBHLQS010000208.1:0-4884 GCA_048883405.1 Candidatus Thorarchaeota archaeon | reverse complement strand
ATGTGGGACCGCGAGCTTGCAATCTGGTCTATTGACTCGAGACTCCTCTGTGTGGAGGCAAAGTCCAGTAGGGCGATTGCATTGATGGATAGATTTGCCACCCTGTTGGAGAACTCTCAACAATATTCGCAACTTCCCAACAAACACATGGTCATCCTTGCAATGAGGCTTATTGATAGAGACCCAGACTTCCTATATACGCCTGATCTGGTATTTCACTTCTGAGAGATTTAATTCCACAAATGGACGACAAGGGCTTTTCTCCTAGAGCTCAGAGATTCGTGTTTCAAAACGGGCAACAGGCAAAGCGAATCAGGACTAAAGACCACTTGCGCTGAAAGCAGAGTTCAAAATATAATAATCCAATATACAAATTGAGATTGTAAGAAATTGTGCAGCGACATAGAGTTGAGAGATAATCGTGGCCTTCGTTTTGCTTTGGGACTGTCAGTTTTGTTCGCAATTGCATTGACTTACCTGACACTGGAGATATCTTCTCAGATCAACATCTTTCTGAGAGGGATAATTCCCGACCATGGCATCGGTGACGAAGCAGCAATCGCCCAGATCACAGAGACCCTGAGACCCATTGGATACATTGCGCTCACGCTGACAGTGGCCCTCATTCTTGTAGGATTCATTCTGAGGAAACAGAAAGCTGTTCTAGCAGGCTCAATCGCATTATACCTGCCTGTCTTCGGAAGCTTTGCAGCCTCAATGTTCTTCCTTGCAGGCATCGGGGCTGTCAGAGTTCTGTGGCTGCCTGTGTTTGATGTATCGCCATGGCTCTTCGACCTAGGGGCTGTCGTCTATCTGCCGATTCTTCTCTTGTTTCTGGCAGGAGGTGCCATCTCGATACTGATGCCACTGGTGTTCGCTTTGCCTTTCATCCTGCAGGGGCTAGGATTCATGATCTTTCTTCTGGGTGTTATGACCTGGTTCCAGGGACGATTCAAAGACACACGAATAGTTGACTTCTCGGCATATCGCTACTCCAGGCATCCTCAATACCTAGGTTTCATAGTTTGGAGCTATGGCCTTCTAAACTACACAGTGGTGGGACCAATTCCTTTCGGAGGCATCCGCTTTGTGCCAAGCCTACTTTGGCTCCTCTCGATCATGCTGATCATTGGTGTAGCGCTGTATGAGGAAAACCAGATGATTCAGAAGAGTGATGAACAATACCTGAGCTATCGGACAAAGGTACCTTTTCTGATGCCACTTCCTAGATCCATATCCAAGTTGATGAGCGCCCCCGTCAGAATTGTCCTAAAGAAAGATTGGCCAGAAAATGGGAGAGATGTTGTGATAACGGTGATTCTATACACAGTAATCCTCATGCTTCTCTCTGTGCCCTTGGCGCTGCTTGCTCCCTTTTGATCTGGTGTGGCCATTTAGTCACCATTTGTGATGCCATTTTTTAAGAGCCAGGCAAGATTAGAATTTAAGCTGTAATGATGACGAGGCTGCAACATTACCGATTTACTGCAAAAGGGAATCGAATATGAAAACACTCGATGAAGATACACACCTGATATTCAGCAGAAAGGGTATTGGCGCAACTCATCCCATAATCATAAAGGATGTGGGTTCGCATTTTGCAGTCTGCAGTGTTGCTTCCAAGGATGGGACCAGCAAATTCGACTACTCGTTAGTTGTCAAGAAGAAAGACATGCCAGAGAATGGAACAGATGAAGAGATGATTGAGGCCCTCTGTTATTCAGAACATCTTGAAGAAGCGAAGAAGGGCTGGGAACTCGCCATGGAGATGGGAATTAGAGCAGAGACCGTACAGCGGGTGGTGTCAAAGCATCTTGAACTCAAAGAATAGAGAGAGCAATGATCTCTCTGAGGATTTGTCTTTGAATGAAAAAGATGCTGAACCAGTACACGTAGACCTCTCTTTCAGTGAGCGACAGCTGCGCCAATACAAGCGAACCAAGCATGTTCACGGTCTCCACCCCTACCTGGGTAAATTCATCCCTCAGCTGGCAGAGTACTTCCTGGCCAGGTATTTTCAAAAAGGCGACTTGGTTGTGGATCCCTTTGTTGGATCGGGGACAACACTCGTTGAGGCCAATATCAGAGATATCAATTCAATTGGAGTGGATATCTCGGAATTCAATTGCTTACTTAGCAAGGTGAAGACTCAGGAATACGACATGGCATTGCTCTCCAAAGAACTGACTGATTCCATATCGAGGCTAGTCGCATTTGCCAAGCAGAGGCCAAATGGATACGTCCCCCCTACTGAAATCCATCAGTCAATTCCAGAGTCATTCTCTAAATGGTTCTCAAAAAAGAGCATTGACGAATTGCTCTACTTCCGAGAGATCATAGATGACTACACCTATTCTGATGCGTTGAGAATCCTGCTTAGCAGGTGCGCCAGATCGGCAAGACAGATTTTCCACTTCGAGCTCGACCATCCAAAAGGTCCTGTCAAAGAGCCGTATTACTGTTACAAACACAGGAAAATATGTACACCCTGTATGGATGCGCTTCCTTTCTTCAAGCGCTATGTGAAAGATATGACTAAGCGCATAGGTCAGTTCCAGAAACTAAGGGGAGATGCATCAGTGGACATAGTCCATGACGATTCACGGACATATGATTTCCCTGACAATATATCTGGTGTCTTCACATCACCGCCCTATTTCGGATTGATTGACTATCATGAGCAACACAGCTATGCATTCGACTTGCTTGGTCTAACGGACAAGAGTGAGAAGGAGATTGGCTCAAAATCACTGGGTCTCAATGACACTTCCAAGAGGCTGTATATTCAAGGGATAACAGATGTATTGCGTAACCTGTCAGAGAAGTTGGCAGAGAACGCGGATGTCTTTATTGTAGTCAATGACACTCAGGACTTATACAAAGACATTGCCAAGCAGGCGGAAATGAAGATAATTCAGAGGATAGCCAGAAAGGTTGACCGAAGAACGGGATTGAGGGGGAAGGCATATTCAGAAGAGATCCTACATTTGAGGAGTTAGCCATTCATCACTTGATATTAGTGAGCGAAAAGCTGTGCTTATGACAAGCAGTAGTCTAACTGCAAAGGGAGTGACTTAAGACGAGGGTAGACCTAACATCACAGAATAGGAGTCGTATGAAATGGGCGTTGATTCATCTTGGAAAGGTGTGATAAAAGCTGGCGGACTCTCCCTGTTTGTGGGGGGAACTATCGTCATCATTTTCATTCTTTCAGTATTCATCTTCCAGGTCCCGCTTCCACTTACTGCGGAAGCAGTATTTGATGACCCATTGCCGCCGGTCCTTCTCTTCTGCATGGCCGCGTTTGGAGAGTTCCTACTGATGCCAGGTGTGTTGGCATTATACTTCTCACTGAAGGATGTCGACAAGAACTATGTATTTGTGGGCACCGCAGTGTGGTTGTGTGCCATACCCATGTTTCTTGTTTCCCGCGGCCAGATCATTTCGCTTGTGACGATAAGTGGAGCCTACGCTGCAGGAGATGCGACCGTGAAAGCAGCATACATGGCCGTTGCACATCTTGCTATTGAAGTGGCAAACGTCTACTCGGTCATGGCTTTAGACCTCCTCGGAGTTGGGGCCATCATCATAGGCCTAGTCATGTTGAAGGGAGTCTTTAGTAAACGCACGGCCTACTTGGTCATGCTTTCAGGCGCCCTGATGGTCATGGGCACCTTTGGAGTCTTACTGGATTTCCTGACCATTGGAACATTGTTTGGGTTGATTCTGGCAGGGGTCTGGCAAATACTCGTTGGTCTGAAGCTTTACGGACTGGGCAAAGGCGGCTAGCAAGAAGGAAGCCCGTGCCATTTTTCCAGAGGTTCGACAAGTCGTGCTAAGAAACGGGTTGCTGGAGCACCATCACCAACATCACACGGTTATGTCTACAATAGGTGTCAGACTGGAGTTGGGCTTTTTGCAGAAATATGTCAGATTCTTGGTGGAATCGCTAACGTCGCGCTCGATCACCTGATCATCAAAATCCCTGATTTTGCGGGCGATGCCAAGAACCTCTTGAATTGTCAGACCTAGTCGTTCAGCTACAAGCGTCAGGTCGGTCTGGGGTCTTTTCTTCACAATATTCTCCACCAGCTGCTCCCAATGATTCTTGAAAGACAGACGCAGACTGGATAGAGCCACAAAGTCAAGCAGCCATCTATTTGACGGATTGCCTGGAGGGGTCGGTGGTCCTTTCGGCTTGCCATCAAGGCTAGGCGCCACCAGATTCCGATGAGTCATTAGTTCCTTTACGAAGGTTGTAGTTCCTGTTCTGATTGAATACCAATCGGGATGACTAGCTTGGAGGGTAGTGATATCAATACTCGGATAGCCCTCATCCTTCCAAAACGATGCCGCGAATTCAAATCTCTTCTCCCAGCTATTCCATTTTACATAGCGAGACTCGTCTAGTTTCTGCATCTGTTCTCGTGCTGTATCGGCATCAGAAGAAAAGGTCCCTGTTGCAAGTCTTACGAGGAGTGCTTCAGCTATTCCATCATCTCCAGCCAGAAATTCCGTTTCCGCCTGTCTCAAAGACTCCTCTGCATATCTCAAATCATCAGGAAAATCCAACAGAATCACTCCACACTGGTACAATCTTGTAGGAGCGCATAAGCAGATAAGATAGCTGCAAGATACCAACTGCAGCTAGGATAAACAAAATGAAGTGCGATGGAGCGATTTTACATCACTCCACCGTGGATGACAGCTATACTTTCTCAGCCTCAGAGAGCTGCGAGATCTTCTCCACGAAGTCATCCACCAGTTTCTTGGCTTCTGTCACCAGTGCCTCTGAGTAGTCATCTCTGAGCTTCCTCCTTAGTGCACGGCCAGCTCGTCTCAGTTTATGCCAGCTCTCGGCAAATTCACGAGCCTCTTCTGGCA
>JBHLQS010000207.1:0-4893 GCA_048883405.1 Candidatus Thorarchaeota archaeon | reverse complement strand
ATAGTAGGAGCAAACAGATATTCCCAGATGACCCTTGCCTCATCGAGGAAGTGCATACATCAATGTTGTCTACCTGCACCAATTTTAACCATTGGTTCCTCACATGATTCGCAATTCCTCATGTGATAAACGCCCTAAAAGATGTCTAGGATGTCCTCGCCTTGTCCAAAGTACCATCTAACGGCGGAAGGTTGCTTTTCTTGTAATCATCGGTGGCTTCAGTCCAATGGATGAACTCAAGGGATGGCGGATATTCAGAATAGAGAGAAGCCCTCGTTGATTCCAGACACCGATTCTCGATTTGAAGCGATTCTGCCACACTCACAATTTGGTTCCCTGCGCTCTCGGCGGTTCCCTTGATGGGACGCAGCCAATTTGGCCACTCCTTTGATCTCATCAGGTGGTGGTCAACCACAACAAGTGGAACCTGGGTGACAAGACTCGTTAATGATAGAAACGCAGATTCTCTATGCTGCTCCTCGAATCTCTTCAAATAAATAGGCGGCCCACCAACTAGCAGTATATCAGGAGAAGTCGATAAGATATACTCCAAATCCTCTTGGACGACAGGGCCTTGAAGGTCAGGAGCAAATGTCACCGAATGGCCCTCATGTTCGATTGAGGTGGCGACTACGTATCCGAGTTTTGTGTCAGAGGGGCCATGTGATAGTGGCTTTGAACAATCGACCTTCGTTGCTCCAAATTCGAAAGTTTTGCCATCGCTCCAGTATATCTTCTCTGAAATAGGCTTGACATCCTTCTCGAAATAAAAGCCTCTGCGCCGCTGAGATGAATTGATATGTTCTCTGTTGTCCTTTGCAAGAATCACCTTCCCATCGAACAACCTTTGGAGTTCTTCACGCGAACTCAAGTTATAGCGGAAATCTGTGAATCCTGGACGAACGTGGTCATAATGATAGTGAGATATTGAGAGAACATCTGCCTTCCTTGACTCCATAAAGATTCTCTCAAGGCTCCTAACGAGTGTTTGATACTCAATAGGATGCGGCTCAAGACGCTCTCGCATTGCCAAGGCGGCTGATGGATCAAGCACCATGGATATGTCAGGAGTTTTCACCAATGTGCAGAATGACCGTACTCCTAGACTTTCTGCGGCTAGGGGCACCACTTCTATTTCGCCAATTCGCACTATACAGCCTTCCTGTAGTAGTTTAGTTTGTAAGCTCCCTGATCATGTTCCAGCTCTGCTTCGTACACATATGGAGTGTCATTTGCCTCCCTAAAACAGTCAAACATGAACAAATCAGAGGGCAAAAATTCGGAACGACGCGCATCAATCTCATCCAAAGTAAAGGGAGCCAGTTCGCCTTCTCTATGCGATTCACTGTAGCTGTCAATCTCACCATGGCCGACGAAAATCAAGAAGTGATTCACGAGTGCACCATCACTTTGAACTAATCTCTCCGAAACAATTCCTCTGTACTCGTAGTTGGCGAGAGAGCCTGCACCGGTTTCTTCCAGAACCTCTCGTTTTGCTGCTTCGAGTATATGCTCCCCAGTTCCTACCTTGCCGCCGACTAGGCTCCACAGGTTCTCGTAGGGGTAATTTGCGCGCTTCAAGAAGAGATACCGGTCCTTGCAGCGAAGAATGCTTATCACGATTGGAATCATGGAAGTCACCGGGAACGCCTCATAGTGTATGTTTTGACTACAGCTATTTCGACGAGTTCGGCTTTAAACCTAGGGAGTGAAGGAGGCGAACATTCAAAGCACTCGCTGCCTCTTAGGCTGTAGGTCTTCAGAGTGGGCACTATTATCTCCAAAGCAATTGCTGATGAAGTTCTGTCAGAGATTAGGCCGACCGATGAGGAGATTGAAAATCAAGCTACAGTAATTTCAAACCTGAGGAGCGCTCTTGAACGCTATGCGATTGAGAATGGATTTTTATACCATTCAATCGAGCCTCAAGGCTCGACGGGGGAGAAACAGACACAACTTAGAGGCGCTTCAGATATAGATCTCTTTGTCATTCTTTCGCAAGACGACTACCTAGAGATAGTGAGGGAGGATCCGAAGATAAGAGGAAAGGCTGTAGACAGCCTTATGGACAGCATGGTGGATAACTGGTTCAAACCAGCCCTTTCTGGAGTCGAAGCTACTTCGATTCAAAAAACGTACTCTCAACATCCATACTTGTCACTTGAGATGATGGGATTTGAAGTTGATATAGTGTCCTGCTTTCTCATGCCTCAGAAAGATTTAGAGAAAGACGGGCCAATAACTGCAATGGACAGGACTATCCATCATTCTAAATATGTTTCCAGCAATATAGGATCACTTCGAAATGATGCTAGGATTCTGAAGTCGTTTGTACGAGCTTGTCACGCCTACGCAGATAGATGTGCTGTCGGACAAATGGGATTCACAGGATATGCCCTGGAGCTTCTTGTCATTTTGAAGGGAGGAGTTGATGAAGCCATCAGAGCGATTCTTGAGCTCGATAGGATTCCTCTTGATCCATTCCATAGGAGCCTGGGGGATTTAAGAAAGACGCAGGCCTTCAGAGATGATAGCATATTCATCATGGATCCGACGGATCCGGGCAGGAATGTTGCATCAAGTTTTGATCCGAGATCGTATCGGCTCCTAAAGGTGCTATCCAGGCAATTAATCGACTCTGCTAAAGAAGGGAATTATTGTAGAGTCCAGGAACTCCTCGTGGAGAAGCCAATCCCGACCACTGCCGTGCCAAAATGGTTTGAGAAGCATAGCTCTGTTCGTGAATTCAAGTCAGATGGCTCAGTCCACTACACCATCTTGAGAGATAAGATTCATAGCTTTGCAAGAAAAGCAGCCACGGAATTATCTAGAGAAAATACAGGAGAAGCTCGATTTGGTGAAATACTAACCGAGGTATACTTTGAGGGATTATCATATGCTGTTGGATTCATAATTGAGAAACCCGATCTATCAGAGAAGTACGAAAGAAAGGGGCCGCCAACATCACTGAAGGATGCCTCAGACAGCTTTCGTCAGGCGCATCCAGATGCCTTCGAGAGAGATGGGTATCTTTGGATAGAAGAGTCACGTGTGTGGACCTCTGCAGAGGATCTTGTCGATTCCCTTATGGAACGTGTTGCTATCAATGGCCTTGGGCTGACAGGCGAATCTGAAACTTCTTCCAAGCTGCTGAATATCATGATGAACTGGGTACTTCTTGCTGAGCCCGACTTTCCTTCATTGAAGTGAAAGTGTTTAAGGAGACCCTTGTTCTTTCTAGGGGATGGAGATAGAATTGACGACTAAGGGAATGGCTTTCATCTATCAGCCTCTATCTGACTCACATGCCCAACCATTCCCCAAGCCAAATATCGAAGCGTTTGACACTCCTCTGAGAATTCAAATGGCTTTCAAGTACCTTGAAGAAAGTGACGCGCTTGAAGGGATGAAAAAATCCGAAGCAAAACGTGGCAAGCTTGATGATGCACTGCTAGTTCACTCGCCTTACCTTGTTCATACTGTTGAAATAATGTCAGACTTGGGAAGTGGATATCTTGGCGAATCATCATACGCGAGTCCTGACTTGCTTCGCTCTGCATTGCATGCGCTCGGCGGTGCAATTGAATCTGCAAATCTAGTAGCAGAAGGAAACGCAAGACATGCCTTCGCATTGGTACGGCCGCCCGGGCATCATGCATCGACTTCAACTTCGATGGGTCTCTGTTACTTCAACAATATTGCCGTTGCTGCGAGGACTGTGAGTGCAAGAGAAGACGTAAATCGAATTACGATTCTTGATATAGACAATCATTTTGGAAATGGGACAGCAGAGATATTCTATGCAGATCCGAATGTCCAGTATATCTCGATGCATGAGTATGACTACGAGAATTTTGGCGCAGGACACTTTGACGAGATTGGGCATGGTGAGGGGAAGGGAAAGAACATTAACATCCCCCTTGTTGAAACGAGTCCGAATATATCCTATGAGTCGGCATTGAAGCAGATAGTAGTTCCATCCTTAGAAAGCTTCAAACCAGACATCATAGGAGTTTCTGCTGGATTCGATGCGCACTATGCGGATCCCGTAGGAAACATGGATGTTGATTCGAGAACCTACTGGCTCATTGGAAAAATCGTAGAGGAGACTGTGTCTGCGTTGAGAATGAAGGGCTCATTTTGGATTCTTGAAGGAGGATACAATCCATTTGTGCTTGGTTCAAGCATAAGAGCGAGTCTGGAGGGCTTGCAAAACAAGAAACTCCCTCAACTCGATGATCAGGTCGATCGCGAGAAACACGAGATGTTGATAGAATCCAATGAGGAGATTATTGAGAAGGTCTTGGAAACGGTCTCACCCTATTTCTGAGGAAGGTAAGCAACAATTTGCGAGGACTGCCAAATAGTTCCATGCACAATGTTTTAAGGCCAGACAACTTGGGCGATTTCAGAACCAGCAATGGTGAGTATATTTGGGTAAAAAGAGAAAATCCGGTGGCCGAAGCAAGGGCAGCGCAGGAAAGTCCAAGACCGTCCAGTGCTCAAAATGCGGACGAATTGTCCCAGCTGACAAGGCCAAGAGATACACAAAGCGGGTCTCGGCTGTGGATCCACAGCTTGCACGTGAACTCCGCCAACAAGGGAGTTTCATTCAGACTCGTAAGACCACAGCATATTACTGCATCAGCTGCGCAGTGCACTCTGGAAAGGTCCAGATCCGACAAGCATCTGAGCGGAAAACAAAACCTCGCCGCCGCTAATAGACCAAACACAACATGTTAGATAATACTGTCTCGCGAATATCAAAGGACCCTTCATATTAGCTGGTTCTCCAAATGATGGAACAAGTAACACATCTGAGATTCATTTTGTATATACCAGAACTCCATGAAGCTGGGAGTTTCCATCCTAAAGACTTGCCAGGATCAGGAA
>JBHLQS010000206.1:0-4959 GCA_048883405.1 Candidatus Thorarchaeota archaeon | reverse complement strand
CGCTGTAACTCCTCTGGTGACACGAATTTCATATCGCTGTGACCGCATGTATCTAATGGTGGTTAGTCTGGATTCGATGATAGAAATCTCTGACCTCTCCCATATCTACAGTGGAAATACGAAAGCCCTCGATAACCTCTCGTTCTCAGTTGAGCGGGGTGAGGTGGTAGGCCTACTGGGTCCTAATGGTGCAGGAAAATCTACAACCGTGAAGATGATCACGGGAATTCTGCGTCCAACATCAGGTAGTATCAAGGTTGCTGGATTCGAGGTCTCAGAGAACCTCACTGAAGTCCGAAAGCGTATTGGTTTCATGCCGCAGGAAACATCTCTCTATCAGGACCTTACTGCTCAAGAAGCATTAGAGTATCATGCAGACCTCTATGGCGTTCCCAAGGATGAGGTGTCTGACCGTGTGTCCAAGATGCTCGACCTTGCTGGTCTGACTCACAGAAGGAACGACCTCATCAAGACATACTCGGGGGGCATGAAGCGCAGACTTGCACTTGTTCGTACCATTCTTCATGACTCAGAGCTATTGATACTCGATGAGATGTCACTGGGGGTAGACGTGCACAGTCGGAATCTGATTTGGAATCAGGTCAGAAGGATGCGCGAGGAGGGTCTAACCGTTCTCTTCTGCACCAACTATATGGACGAGGCCGAAGCGCTTGCAGACCGCGTCGTTGTAATTGACAATGGGAAACTGGTTGCAGAGGGAACACCTGACCAGCTGAAGCGCGAATATGTGGGCAACTATCTGATTGAGGTCTTGCTGGAAGGTCTAGAACCAGATAGCGATGCAGCATGGCTTGGTGAGCAGTTGGGAATGGAAGCTGAGAAACTAAGCAAGCCTCTAGACGGCGGTCCAAGGACTGCATGGATTAAGAGTCAGGTTGGTCACGCGGACCTTCCACGAGTCATTGAGAAACTGACAGAGCTAGGTCTGAAGGTTAAACAGGCTGCGCTAAGAGAACCATCTCTAGGGGATGTCTTCCTCACTATCACAGGCTCAAAGCTGAGGGACTAGACGTGTTACGTGAGATACTTGCAGTGGCAAAGAAGGATCTTAAGCAGGCTAAGCGGGATCCCCGTTTCATTGCTCCAAGTCTGATCGTCCCGTTTGTATTGGCACTCGTGTATACAATCATGTGGGCGCAGGTTGGAGGCGGTGAGTCTTTTGTCTGTGGTCTTGTGGTGGAGGATCAATCATCTCAGGCTGATGAAATGGTTGGGATTCTAGAGAACATGGTTTCCACAACGAATTTCCCCTGGTTCAGGATGACAAGATACGATTCGGATTCTGCATCACACCTGTTTCGGAGTGGCAGCCTGATAGCCTATATCCTGATACCAGAGGGTTTCGGCGCAAATGTCACATCTGGAGTGAAAGCCACCATCGTGATTTACATTGCCAATTTAAATGACGATATCGTGAAGAACTACGTCCATAGGATAGAGGCAGGTGTGCTTCTCTACAACCAGCTGGCGGTGTATCCGGACTTCGATCAGTCAGATGCACGAGTTGCCCTAGAGGAAACACTGAATCACACAGAAACCCCATCAAATACCGCGTATATGTTCGCAGTAGGCATCATTCTCTCAATGATTGTCTGCTCTGTTGCTGGTCAAGCAATGGCTACCGCTGCCGACTTCGAAACACAGGCCATCTATGACACAATGAACTCGCCTGCCAGCAGGATGTCCATAATTATTGGACACACCATTGCTGCAATTCCGCGTTCTCTAGTAGTAATGATCATCACAATCCCCATACTTTTGTTGGGTACGGGCACCCTACCAGTTGGAAATGTGTTTGTGCTTGGACTAATCCTGCTTCTCACACTCCTGGCATTGGTTCCAGTGGGAGAGCTGATTGGCATCAGAACAAAGCAGAGGGAGCAGGCTATTCTCTTCTCTGTCCTCTTTGCTGTGTTTGGTTTTCTGGCAGGTGGTGGTCTTGCTCCAATTGGCCTCATGCCTGCAGAGCTGAGAGTGCTCGCTATGCTACTACCAACGACCCATTCCATAGGCATGTGGACTCGGGTCTTCTTTCTGGACACGATGTCTGGTCTACTGCCCGGATTTGTGGCTCTCTTGTCATTCTGGATTGTGCTGTCAATGGTCGCCGCACAATTGATGAAACGGGAGGTTGAGCGTTCATGAGGGGGTTTCTCAGGATCTTTCGTGCGGGGGTCATAAAGGAACTGAAGGTGTGGCTTCGCAATAAGAGGCGACTTGGCTTTGTCGTCCTGTTTCCTCTTCTCTATTATTCTGCCTTTGTGCTTCTCATGGGAGGTGTGTATGCGGGTCCTGGTGTTGAAACTGCTCTCGTCATAGAGGAGCAGAATCCTGGAGTTTATACCAATGGACTTGTGCAAATACTCGGAGAGCACGATCCAATTCCACCAAGCCTGAAACTCATTGAGATGAATGCGGAAACCGCTGAAGTTCTGTTTGAGAACGGTGAAATCCTCCTTGTCATTACAATTCCTGACGGGTTCGAGCAAGCAATCATGAACAACATTTCCACCAGCATCCACATTCAGGTCAATAATGCACACGAGGACATGACAAAGAATCTGCGAATGCCTGTGATACGCAAGCTAGACATCTTTTACCAGACCTACCTGCCTGATGCCGCAGTTGCCAACTTCGACGTCGAGTTGCTGAACGAGTTTACTCCTCCTAGGTTGGCCTACATGGCTTGGACTGTCATAATCTTTGGTATCTCTTTTGGCGGGCTATTCCTGTCAGCCTCCGCAACAACGCACGAGTTCGAGCAAGACACCCTGGACGAGCTATTGATGTCCAATCAATCAGTTCACACAATTCTCATGGGGAAGATGCTTAGTGGAGTCATTCTGAGCTATATCTCCGTCCCGGCGGTACTACTTATGGGATGGGGTTTCTATGGACTCTGGCCACAAGGAGATGTACTTACATTCTTTGCACTGACACTACCCCTTGCTCTTTACTCAGCAGGATTGGGTGTGATCATCGGAGCCCTGGCAAGAAATTCTGTTTATGTTGTGCCGCTCTGTGCTTTGGGTGCTTTGTTCTATTGGATAGTAGGTGGCGGTATCGCTCCACTATCACTGGTTGGAATGGGATTTGGAGTGCTCAACGAGTACGCCCCATTCTCCAATGTTTACCGCAGTGCAATAGAGATGTTTGTGCAAGGGACCTATACATACCTCATTATTGACGTATTGGTGATATGGTCCTTTGCTATTGTGATTCTCATAATTTCGCCAATAATGGCTGAGAGAATAGCAAGAGTTGATTTCGGAAGCAGAATTGAGCAAATACGCCAGAGACGCAGAAGAAGGGCTAGCCCCTCATAGGGGAGCCAATCGCGAAGAGACCGTCAGAGAATTCTATTCTGTCCTTTCCGTGGACCATTCTCCATGAGAAGCTCTCTTGATAGAGTCCTGACTCCTTGAGGGCTGCAATGGCTTTTCTACTTGTTTCAAGAACGCCTGTTCTAATCTCCGCGCCACCTACTTGAACTGCAAAGTCTTTCAGAATGGATTTGGCTAATTCAAAGTGACTACACATAACCCATGGTGCAAGGCGTGCAAACCCATGACGCCTACTTCCCAACAAAAATCCTGCAATTTGACCATCTACCTCAAGCAATCTCCCTAGATTGGGATTTGCTGATAAGGTACTTCCCAAGAATAGAAACCTATTCGCACCAAACTGTTCACGATCGATAGAAAGGACCCTGAGCATATCCTTGTCTTCTAGCGTTCTGACTCTGGCCGATACAACTGGTTCGACACGACCGCGAAGTCTAAGGGAGCGACAAACCTTCCTAAATCCTAACCTCTCGTAGAGCGGGACTGCTTTCGGTACTGCATCAAGCATTGTGAATCCGACGCCCTTGTTTTTGAGATATTCCATTCCATGCTCCATGAGCTTGGTTCCATAACCTCTTCCTCGATATTCTCGGACGAGTATCAGATTCCCGAGAGTGCCAAATGGTCCATAAGAGAGCGCACAGGCCATGCCTATAGAGATACCATCCTCCTCCGCAATGAAGCATCCATGCTGATCAAAGAGACGAAGCTCCTCAAAGTCACTCCTAATGCTTGACCAGCCCTCCTCCTCAGTCAGACTAAGCGCGAAGTCAATATCGGATGATTGCATCTCTCTTATTTCCAACAAGTGGCCTCCATTTCGTGCATCATAGTCTTCTCGTTATCAAGATGTTGTTTCATCAGAGTGATCATTCGAGATTAATCTAGCTACCCCTCTGCAGTCAACCTTCCATATACTTCTAATAGTGGTTTTTCAAACAACTGTTGCTTAATTCATCTAGAAGGAGAGCAGTCTTTTGTCAGAGGAGGATGAAGTTCGAACATATGACGAACCTACGGTTCCGGAGCCTGAGCCTGCTCCAATGAGATGGCTCTATGTCTTTGTGATAGGTCTAGGATTCTTCACCACAGGAGTCAGTTGGAGTGTATACAACAGCTATCTTCCACCAGACTTCCTACGTCCGTTCATAATCGACATGGGGTATGAAGCTATAGTCAGTACAATTGTCGGGGCGATAATGGTCATTGATAATATGTTTGCTTTTGTCATGCAGCCCTATATATCCGCAAGGTCGGACAAGACACGCACGAAGTGGGGGCGACGAATGCCCTACATAATGATTGGAACTCCAATCGCCGCCCTGTTCTTCACCCTCATCGCATATGGCTGGGCGCTCTTCGGTTTCTGGTTCATGCTAGCTATGATCACGATATTCAATATAGCAATGGCATTCTATCGAGGTCCCGTTGTGGCGTTGATGCCCGATGTCGTTTCATCAGAACAACGTTCCAAGGCGAATGGCGTCATCAATCTCATGGGGGGTATTGGAGCCATCTATGCCTTTGGGGTATCTCCATGGCTTTATGGTATAGACGACGCGACAATCGGAGCAATACTGGGGGTGTCAGCCGC
>JBHLQS010000205.1:0-4964 GCA_048883405.1 Candidatus Thorarchaeota archaeon | reverse complement strand
ATCAATCCACACTGACAAAGGTCCAACTAGAAACCCTCCTGATAGACCTCGTTGTAGAGGACGAACATGGGAGTCATATTCCATATGATGAGAAGGCATCTCTAAGATTGAAGAGGAAGGGAAGAACCAGTGGAATTTCACGTGGTTCGTTTAACAGAACCCTAAGCCAGGCGCGAAGAAACGTGACACGCTGTCTATACACAATGCTACTTCTAGCGTATCTTGGTCTGTTTGAATTCACACTCTTCAGACCATTTGAGGAGATAGCCACAAGGATTGGAGATTATCGGAAGATTCGTGATGTACTAGCAGGGAAGGCCGATCTGTCCGACGAAGAGATCGAGAGCTATAGTACGGCAGAACGAACAATCCTCTCGGCGTTGGAAGAACTAGCTTCATCAACAGTGCTAAAGTCAGAGTTGTCCAAACGCAAAGCTGAACCAGGAACATAACAAAGAAACGGCACGAGCATATCGTATCTGCGGCAAGTCAGTCAGGTTTCCTAGCACCGAACTCTTACCGGCATTGGATCTTCTTGGAGGTACTTTTTCTTGAGGAGATAGAGATGCCAACGACGGGCGTTTGAGGGTGCCAAAGGATGGAAATCCCATAGCACTAGTCTGCCATCATTGACACGACATGCTCATACATTACATTGTCAAAAGTATACATAGTTCTAATCTTAGAACGCAAACATTTACTCGGTATTGCACCAATAAATGCACCATTTGTGGGTGAAATACTCATTGTATTACAAAAGATACAAACAATACAGGCTTGCTGATAGCTCGACAAAGTCTTATCACTCAGGAAAATGATTCTAGTTATGTTATAGGAGTAAGGTTGAGTGTGTCCGGAAAAAGAGATGATAAGTGGTTCCTGAGGGCTAGTCATGAGCGTGCAGAGAAAGCTGAAATGGAACGATTACTGAAGAGCATCGTTAACGCAATAGGCGAGAGGAGATCTCGTGATCTGCTTGATATCATTGCAGCCGTAGAACAGGAGAAGGGATGGCAAACAGCTCTGGAATATCTCATTGATGTAGGCAATATGGAGTATTCTACCCCGGCCGGTTTCGGAAAACAACAGAAGAATATAGAGCCTCTGAAGTATCGCGAAATGATCTTTGATCTGTTGTCATGCGATGGATTCGAACCCGTGCAGACCGATACCGAAAGTCTTCTTCGAACACTGGAATCGAGTGCATCTCTAGCTGAAGCATCACAGTCGTTCATGCCCCATGTTCAAGAGATTGCTATGAAGCAAATAGACTCCGGTGACACACTATACTTCAACATCCCTCCAGATAATGAGTTCGAGGAATTCAACAAACAGCTTGAGGCGATCCGGATTGAACAGATAGCCAATCTCAATCTGAAACGAACTGGCAAGCTTGTTGAAACTACACAATTGTGGCATACGGAATACGGTCGCCTTGCTCTATCCGATCTTGGGATAAAAGGAAACAAAGCATCGATGGAACAATATGACATGGTATTATCAGTAATACAAGTATCACCAAAGGTCAAGCAGAGGATAACAGTGTCTGAAACAGCAGAAGCATCAGTTAGCGATTCCATTGGACCATCAAATCAAATGTACAAGGAACTTCATGAACACATCATCAATCAAGACATTGAAGGTCTGATCTCCAAGGGCAGCATTCACTCATTGCCAACTCTGAATGCAATGTTGGACAATGCAGTCACTCAATACATGAACTCCAAATCAAGTGAGGCCTATCGGCAGTTGCTACAGTGTATCAATGGTCATGTTGCCGTCCGTCATTTGGACTCAATAACCCATCTAGAGAAACTACTGAGGACTGATGACCAACGAATCATCACACCATCGATAACCGCTCTTGGAAACCTCTACCATGAATCGTCTGCTCATGCCATCGTCGATCTGATCTGCAGGAGTAAAGATAAGCAAGTCATCAATGCTTCATTGACTGCTCTTGACAATATCTTGAAGAAGTCCCCCGAAACCATGGTTGTGATCAAAGACGCCCTGGAGTCTGAGTGCAAGAACCGAAGGCATCTTAGACGTTTCCAAAAGAGAAACACTTCGGATTGATATTACTTGTAATACAATACCAACTCGTTTCGCTCGGTAGACATAAATCAAGTGATAATTGGTTCAGAGTCATGACCAGTCCGGGCTCCAAAAGATTTGATGAGATTGATCGCTTTTTCAATCCTTCACGGGTTGCCCTCGTTGGTGCATCATCCGACTATCGGAAGCTGGGCAATTCTATTCTCATGAATCTTCTCGAGTCCAAGATTGATGTCTATCCAGTGACTCGTAGTAGAGAACAAGTCCTGGGAGTCAAGGCTTATCCAAGTCTTGCCAATATCCCTAAACCCGTCGACTTGGTCATACTTGCTGTTGCAGCAAAGTATTGTCCTGACTTGATGAGCCAGGTCCGAGAGGCAGGTGCGAGAGCTGCAATAGTGATATCAGGTGGTTTCAGTGAAACTGGTCCAGAAGGTTCACAACTTGAGGAGGATTTGGTCAGGGCCGCCCAAGAAGCCGGAGTCAGAATAATTGGACCCAATTGTGTAGGTGTTTCCAACAGTAGCTTGTTCAATGGTACTTTCACTATGATGCCTGAAAGGGGGAATATCTCATTAATCTCCCAGAGTGGAGCACTTGGTGGGATGCTCATCTACAACACACGTGTCAAGCGTATAGGTCTCAGTAAGTTTGCCAGTATTGGTAATTCAGCTGATATCAGCTTTGTAGAGATTCAGGATTACTTTACTGACGATCCAAAGACCAATGTAATCATGGTCTATGTGGAGGGGGTAGATGATGGTCGTGCTTTCTTTGAGTCACTCAGCAGAGCTGGAAAAAAGAAACCAGTTGTAGTGCTTAAGGGTGGGAGAAGCGAGCCTGGTAGTCGGGCAGCTCAGTCTCACACAGGATCTTTAGCGGGTTCGACAGCCATATTTGATGGTATGATTCGACAAGCCGGCTGTGTAACAGCTCCTTCTCTTGATACCTTTCTTGAGATTGCCAAACTGTTTGACTACCAACCTCTACCTAAGGGACGTAATATTGGTATTATCAGTAATACAGGAGGAGCGGGCGTCCTTGCGACAGACGCATCAGCTGGATTCGAGTTAAATATCCCTTCACTAGAGGGAGAAACAAGCCAGGAGCTAAGGCAGGTTCTATCTCCAATGGCGTCAGTAGAGAATCCTGTAGATGTTGTAGCAAGCGGAGGGAGAAAGGAATATCGAATTGCTACAGAGCTGATGCTCAAGGATTCTAACATAGACATGCTAATGGTGATATGCGGAGTTCCGACCTTTGCTGGAATGACTCAAACAGAACATGCTGCAGGCACTCTGGAAGGGATACGAACTGCAGATCTCAAGAAACCCGTTGTTGGAGTGTGGCTTGCTGGTGATGTTGGAAAACCCGGAAAAGACCTACTTGAGATGAACCGTATTCCTTGCTATGACGACCCGGCCCTAGCTGCTATGTGCATTGCACGAGTCGCAGAGTACTCGGAGATGCATCCATCCAAAAAGGATTGAGCAGGTCTAGTCGCGACTAGGTGTAGTTGTATTACACGTATTATAACAATAATGTGATTATTTCATGCTGAGAGCAGTCAGCCCTCATGATGCTTGTCGGCTATGTCTGGGAACTCCTCAGTCAGTGCTTTCCAAAGTTTTCTCTCAACCCACATACTCAGGTTGATTGCCCTTTCATTTCGCACATCCTGAAGACAAGATCGAAGCTCGGTCGTGAACGAGAATGACACGATTGGACTCTTCCTTTCCTTATTGGGTACAGCAATCATTGCCTTCGGCTTCTCTACTGCAACTCTCGTCCCTGACTCTGCAACCGATTCCCTTTCCTCTTCACCAGCATCCCTATACTTTTTCAGAACACTCAAACCTAACGCACCTCTCTCAGTATTGTAGCATAGGCATCCGATACAAGTTCTGCAATCTCTCTGTCAACTTCCGGATTACCATTCTGCCTCAAGTTCTCTGCAGCCACCTGTTGACATCCTCTTGATAGCATACGAATGTCACGTGGATTGCCCTTGGCTGCTCTATTGATGACTCTCACAGCATCATCAACGAATGGGTAGATATCATAGCTGTTCGCATCAAAGGTGTCAATCTGCCCCCTTGCATATGCAATTCTTCTGCCTATGAACTCCTTAGCTTTCTCATCGTCTAAAGCAGGAACATCAAGTGGCTCAGTCCTATCCGCAATTTGCGGCAAGAAGCTTAGCATTGCGTTCCAGTAAACCGCTGTCCCTGACATTATCAGAGTGATAATTGGCTCATCCAATACCTCTGGATTGTCATCTTTCATCTCCTGAGTGGGCAAGTCTGCGAGGTATCTGAGCTTGTGGAATGCCGCCTCTTGGTTATCAGCAACATCTTCCACAAATAGGGCTGTGCGGCTTTTTTCTTCAGTATATCTTCTCACACATTCTTGGGCAATTGACTCTACAATCTGACTTGATTCCCAAGATCTACGGTATTTTACTCTCAACGAGTCTGCTATTGCCGCCGACATCTGTTTCTCATAGAGACCGGTCATCCCAACATATCCAGTGACAAATTTGTTTCCTCGGCGATCTGCTAGGGTGGGCAGGTCTCTGAGGGCCAGCAACATGAGAGTACTCTTTCCTGAACCCACAGGTCCCCTGAGAAAGATGTGTCTCTCATTCGTGATTATCAAATCAACAATGCTATCGAGGAAATCAGGGTGTTCCACATATAGTCTGGAGTCAGGCATCTTGTATCCCCTGAATGGAGAGAACCTGCACCCAATTCTTTCCTCCCAAGCTCGCAAGACTTCCTTGCGCGTGTTGAAGTGACGAATCAATGCACTTTCGTGAATTGCTATTGTCATGATGTGAACCTCATGGTATCACATGTACTTCTTGTAATACAATCACCGGGATGCCTACTAATAAGTAGTGTGGT
>JBHLQS010000204.1:2971-5011 GCA_048883405.1 Candidatus Thorarchaeota archaeon | reverse complement strand
GCAATTCTCTGGATACGGGATGACTTGATAATCTTCGGAGTGTCCAGCTCTTCCTTGGTCATCGAGCTCATGATGACTTCCCACTTCTTCATATTCTCTTCTTGAATCTGTGCTATATCATCCGGCAGCTTGTATTGAAGTCCAAGCATCTCCATGACTTTGCCAATAGGGCCCATCTTCTTTAGCTGCCTAAGTTGAGCCATCATGTCATTGAGCGAGAACTGTCCTTTCATGAAGCGCATAGTAGCGTCTTCGTCGACCTCTATCTGAGCCTCCCTGACCTTCTCAATGAGGCCTTTGATGTCCGACATTCCAAGCAGACGGCCAGCAAACTTGGTTGGATTGAACGGTTCGACTGCATCCATCCCCTCCCCTGTTCCAAGGAACTTGATCGGAGCTCCAGTTGCTGCGACTGCTGATAAGGCGCCGCCTCCCTTAGCACTTCCATCGAGCTTGGTGACTATGATTGAACCAATGTCTGTGGCATCCTTAAATGCTGCAGCCTGCACACCGGCTTGCTGGCCCAGAGTACCATCAATCACAAGTACAATCTCTTGCGGCTTGACTGCCTTTGAGATATCTCGCATTTCCTTGATTAAGCCTGTTTCTTCACGATGTCTTCCTGAGGTGTCCAGCAGAATGAGTTCAATACCCCTCTTCTTCATCTCGTCAAAGCCTTTCTTTGCGAGCTTGACGGCATCTTTCTCATTTTCATCTCCCCAGAAGGGCACATTAGAACGCTCAGCCAGCTGTTTCAGCTGGTCATAGGCACCAGGTCTGAAGTTGTCAGCACAAATAACACCCGTCTTGATCCCTCTTTTCTGGAAGTATCGTGCAAGCTTGCCTACAGTAGTTGTCTTTCCTGAACCCTGTATACCCACCATCATAACGAGGTTGGATTTGCCGGGATTAATGGTCAAGGGAACTGTCTTCTCGCCCAGGTAATATGCAAGTGTATCCCAGACCACCTTGACTATGTGCTCGCGGCGTGAAATCCCTCTGGGGAGGGACTCATCCAGAGCCTGTTCTTCCACTCTCTCTGTAATAGCCATGACGAGTGTAACGTCAACATCAGCAACCAGGAGCGCACGTTGTATGTCTTTTGTGAGTTCTTTTACAAGCTCCTCATCTATGATGGCAGCACCAAACAGTTTCTTCAGCGCCGAGTTCAGCGCCTTTCCAAGACCTTCAAGGACCAAAGTGTGTCACCGTGATGTCGAAATGCAGTCCCGTCGTTCTCCATATCAACCTTCGCTTTCAACATTCGCGCCTAGTAGCAAGAAAATAGAGGAAAGGATAAAACAACAGGTTGGTTTCTCCTCTCCTAGGGAAACAGATGAGTGAGATGAAAAAGGTCGAAGGCATCCGAATCGTCAAGATTTCTGATGGAACTGTGATCGATCACATCACAGCTGGCCACGCGCTGCAGGTCCTACAAATCCTAGGAATCACCGGCAAAGAAGACTACATTGTTACCCTTGCAATGAACATCAGTAGTTCAAAGAGTGAGCAGAAGGACATTGTGAAGCTGGAACATAGATTTCTTGAAGATGATGAAGTTGCTCGAGTGGCTCTAGTCGCTCCTGATGCCACTCTCAACCTAATAGAGGATGGCAAAGTGACTAAGAAGACACGTATTCAGTTGCCAGATGTGATAGATGACGTCATTACCTGTCCAAACCAACGTTGTGTGACGAACAAGGAGCGAGAGCCAGTCACACCCAAATTCCTGGTTGTATCGAAAGATCCTGTGTCCCTCAAATGCCACTACTGTTGGACAATGGTTGATGAAACTGACATCATTGCCCAGTTTACGAAGCCAAAGTGATTCATTGTTAGCCGCAATGTCGAATGAAAACCTTAATTATCCCGACATTTGTTGCTGGCCCTCAGCAGAATACTGCTTCAACCGCGAATTAACGAGTACGGCGTGGAGCAACAAATGGTCGGCAATAAAATCGTAGTCATTGGAGACAGGGACACGGTCACTGGCTTTCAGATGGTTGGAGCCAATGAATGTGCCATTCCCACTACTCCTGA
>JBHLQS010000204.1:0-2871 GCA_048883405.1 Candidatus Thorarchaeota archaeon | reverse complement strand
CCAGTTCAACCTACTGGGGACTCTCTGTCTGTAGAACTCGGGCCTGGTCTTCTTGGTGCCATTTATGATGGTATCCAGCGCCCTCTTCCAGAGCTTCGTGATATGTCTGGTGACTTCATCTCCAGAGGTTTAACAGTCGAAGGAATAGACAAAGAAAAGAAATGGGAGTTCAAACCACTGATCAAAGTCGGCGATCAGGTTGAACCTGGTGACATCATTGGAGAGGTTCCTGAAACCCAGATCATCACATCAAAGATTCTCATTCCTCTAGGTGTGAAAGGAGAAGTTGTTGAGATAGTATCTCCAGGTGAGTACACAGTTGTAGAAACGATCTGTAAGGTAAAGGACAGCTCTGGCGACGTCCATGACGTGGTAATGTTACAGAAGACTCCCGTCAGGATTGGGCGACCGTTCAAAGACCGCTTCCCTATGGACACTCCTCTCGTCACTGGTCAGAGAGTCATTGACACTTTTATGCCGCAGGCTAAAGGCGGCACTGGAGCTATTCCTGGAGGATTTGGAACTGGCAAGACAGTGACACTGCATCAGTTCGCTAAGTGGGCAGATGCTCAGGTAGTTGTCTACGTTGGCTGTGGAGAACGTGGGAACGAGATGACTGAGGCTCTTGAAGAGTGGCCTCATCTGAAGGACCCAAAGAGTGGGCGTCCTCTGATGGAGCGAACAGTTCTCATTGCCAACACCTCAAATATGCCGGTAGCTGCACGTGAAGCATCAATCTATGTGGCAGTGACACTTGCAGAATATTTCAGAGATCAGGGCTATGATGTTGCGCTGATGGCCGACTCGACTTCTCGTTGGGCGGAGGCACTGCGCGAGATATCTGGCCGACTTGGTCAGCTACCATCTGAGGAAGGATATCCCGCATATCTTGGGTCAAGACTAGCTCAGTTCTATGAGAGGGGTGGTCGAGTGAGGGCTCTGGGGTCAGATGAGCGTCTTGGATCCGTCACCATCTGTGGTGCGGTTTCACCACCTGGAGGTGACTTTTCGGAACCAGTGACCCAAGCAACACTGAGGATCGTGAAAGTGTTCTGGGCCTTAGACAAAGACTTGGCTGCAAGAAGGTTCTTCCCGGCGATCAATTCACTGACCAGTTACTCGCTGTATCAAAACACACTCGAGGAATGGCACAAGGCGAATCTTGGAGCTGATTGGCCTGACCTAGTGACTGAGGCAATGGCTCTTTTGCAGAAGGACCAAGAGCTCCGTGAGATAGTCCAGCTTGTGGGACCTGACGCCCTTCCTGAGTCGGAACGTGCTACTCTGGAAGCTGCAAGGATGATCAAGGAAGACTTCCTGACACAGAGTGCTCTTCATGAAATCGACACTTATTGCCCACCAGGAAAGACCTATCGTATGCTAAGGGTCATAATCAACTTCGCTCGCAAAATGGCCGAGGCTGTGAGTGTGGGTGTTCAGGTCAGGCGATTACTCGAGTTCAGCGTTCTTGATAACATTGCCCGAATGAAGATTTCACCTTGGGACACCTATGACTCAACATTGGATGCAATTGAGAAGAAGATGGAGCGCGAGTTTCAGACATTGTATCAAGAGATGTCTGACTCTGGCCTGATGTTGTCCGAAATCGCAGAGTAGTTGCTTCAATAAGTCATAGTGGCCTTTATCGGGTGCGAGTACCATCAATGACAGGAGATGACTCGCCAAAACGATTTGGACAGGCTTCATGAAGAGATAGAAACATGTGAGAAATGTCCATTGCATAAATCCCGCTTGAATGCTGTCCCTGGTGAAGGTCCTGCTAATGCTAAATTGATGCTGGTAGGTGAGGCTCCGGGAGGCAAAGAGGATGAATCAGGTCGTCCATTTGTCGGAAGGTCAGGTGCTCTTCTCACCAAACTACTCTCAGGTATAGGTCTCTCAAGAAGTGATGTCTTTATCACATCAGTCTTGAAGTCAAGGCCTCCAAAGAATAGAACTCCAACTCGGAGTGAGATAGAGGCCTGCAAGCCCTATCTTGAACGTCAGATTGAGATAATCAATCCCCAAATCATCGTCCTACTAGGCGGGGTTGCTGTTTCATCCATAATTGGTCCATGGAAGATGGCTGAGTCTCATGGCAAATTCTACGAAGGTGGCGACCGCACATACTTCATCACATATCATCCAGCAGCAGCATTAAGGTTTCCGAGGTTCAAGGACATAATGAAGGAAGACTTTGAAATATTGAGGCAGGAGCTCGGATGAGTGGCGGTTAAATGGCTTGAACATGACAAGTCTCCGTGGAGTCGATGGTCCCACCTATACTGTCACTGATGGTTCAATCTCCATTCGAGATCCCAACTTATGGGCCTTGGATGGATATAGCGGGACTTATGCTCAACATACTGCTCGCATTGTTCATCCGCGGCTATCTACTGCTTGTCCTTGTGGGATTCATGATCTATGTCACTGGTCTAAGTGACGGACTCGGAAAAACACTTGTAGTCGCTGGCGTGGCGATTTACATCTTGGGTCCTTTTGTACTCGACATATTTGCGGAGATAATCGGAACCGGCCCCATTACTTTAGAAACTGCAACAAGCGCATGGTTGCGTCTTATAGGCATGACAGACGCCGAACTCGTGTTTCTTCTAGTCACTATTGGTGACATAGTGGCAGCGGTTTGCATCCTATCAGGGGCTATAATGTACTTCACGCCACTCTCTGGAGACCTCAAGTCCAGAGGCCAATCACTGGTTGTGAGAGCACTGCTTTTCGCTCCAATTCTTGCCTTCTTCCATGTGGCTCCATGGATATAGACCACCTCCTATCACACGGTAAGTCTTAAAACGAGGAGAGTTGTACCGAGCCGACTTGACTAGAAGACCTGAGGCGGCTAATTCAGATGTC
>JBHLQS010000203.1:0-5017 GCA_048883405.1 Candidatus Thorarchaeota archaeon | reverse complement strand
CGCTCCATCACTATCACGTCTACCTGTATCTTATTGCCGCGACAAAGACGGACCTATTTTAGGCTTGTGACAGGGTAGAGCGACAATTTCGTGAACTGCTGCTAACCTAGGTCAACAGCTTCCTGTTTCAACCCTTCCCAAAGGGACAGGTCCACAGGCTCTTCCCCCAGTTCCTGAGGTGTATCAATTTCTAATCCTAATCGTTTGATATTCAGAGCTGCATTGTGATCTCTGTCATGAGTAGTTTTACACGCAGGACATGTCCATTTGCGATCTGAAAGTGCTAGGTTGACATTTTTACTACCACACTTGCTACACAGTTTTGACGTTGGCTCGAACCGTCCGACTCTTATGAACGCTACACCACTGCATCTGCATTTATATTCCAACATCATAATGAAAGCAGCCCAGCCAGCATCAGCTATTCTTTTAGAGAGTCTGGGATTTCTTATCATTCCAGAAACATTCAAACTCTCCACTACGATGCCTTGGTTCTCGTACACCATTCTAGTAGATATTTTGTGTTGGAAATCACGACGCTGGTTCTTAATTCTATCATGGAGCTTGGCAACTTGCAGTCTTGCCTTTTCATGGTTATTGGACCCTTTCCTCTTACGGCTAAGACTTCGTTGTAGAATTATCAACCGTTGCAAGGAGTCTTCGAGATACTTTGGATTGTCTATCTTCTCACCGTTTGATAATATTGCGTAACTGGCTATGCCTAAATCCAAGCCAACCGTATTCTCTCTGTCTACTTTGTGTGGTTCAGGGATCTCGACGTTTAGTTCGACAAAGATGCTGATGAAGACTCTACCAGACTTCTCAATTTTAATTACAGCATGCTTGGCCTTTCCCGTATATTCCCGATGAAATACAGTCTTAATAGAGCCAATTTTCGGTACTTTTACTCGCTTCTTGGAGAATTCCACTACAAAGAACTGAGGAATATCGAATGATTGCGAGAGATTTCTCTTGGACTTAAACTTCGGAAATCCTGGTTTCTCGCCATTCTTTACTCTTCTATAGAAGTGCTTGAATGCAAGATCGACACGTCTAATGGCCATTTGCAGTGATTGCGAATATGCATCCTTGAGCCATGGCTCTTCAGTCTTTAATTCATGAAGCATGTTATTCAAATCAAACCAAGAGAGGGACTTCTTCTCGTCTTCGTAAGTTCTTTTTTTATGCTCCAGCGCCCAATTATAGACGAATCGACAAGCATCAATATTCTGTTGGATTAACTCCCACTGTCGCTTGTTGGGATACATTCGATAGCGGTAGGTCCTCCACATATCAGTGAGTATGTACCTTCGCATATATTCACAACGTAAGAAAACAAGTATGCCATGAAAGGCATCAAAGAATGCCCTTGCAAAATGATATAAACAGCAACACGTGCCCCGCTGCCAGTCTTCTTGTGAGGTGTCACCGATGGCTGATTCCAGGACAGGTAACAAAGCCAAACTACGTTCTCCAATAGTCACTGTGCTGGGTCACATAGACCATGGCAAGACCTCTCTTCTCGATAAGATGCGTGGAACTGCAGTGCAGGACCGTGAGGCTGCTGGAATAACTCAGCATATTGGGGCATCATTCTTCCCAACTGAAACCATCGAGGCAATATGTGGAGATCTTCTTGAGAGCACAAAGACAGAACTGACTATTGATGGGCTTCTCTTTATTGATACTCCCGGTCACGAAGCTTACCTGAACTTGAGACGACGAGGTGGAGCGATAGCTGATATCGCTATACTTGTCATTGATATCAACGAAGGGGCTCTTACTCAGACCTACGAGTCGTTGAAGATTCTCCAATCAGGAAAGACTCCGTTTCTTGTGGCAGCCAACAAGTTGGACAAGGTCCCTGGATGGCGAGAGAAGGAAGGTATGAACCTCTTCCAAGCCATCAAGACGCAGGGTACAACTACTCAATCAGAAGTTGACAGGCGTCTCTATGAGATTGTGGGAGCCCTCTCGGCCAACGGCTATGACTCGGAAAGATTCGACAGAGTTGAAGACTTCACAAAGACGGTAGCTATCGTACCTACAAGCGCAAAGACCGGTACAGGAATTCCTGAACTTCTCATGGTCCTTTCCGGTCTTACTCAGCAATACATGAAGGACCGATTGCGGATCTCTGAAGGCCCGGCTCGAGGAGCGATTCTAGAAGTTCGCGAAGAAACAGGGCTCGGGATTACTCTGGACACAATCATTTACGAAGGAATCCTAAGGAAGACAGACACTGTGGTCATCGGTGGGCTTGACGACGTCATTGTCGCAAAGATTCGAGCACTACTACAGCCTAAGGAACTCGATGAGATTCGTGATCCAAAAGAGAAGTTCACGCCCGTTGAAGAAGTGCATGCCGCTGCTGGTGTCAAGATAGTTTCTCCGGACATTGAGAAAGCTGTGGCTGGAGCGCCAGTTTATGCAGTTGACAAGAAAGAGAACATTGAAGCCATGAAACAGAAAGTCCAGGAAGAGGTCAGTTCTATCCGAATTCAAAGAGACTCTTCCGGAATAGTAGTCAAGACTGATACCCTGGGGTCACTTGAAGCTGTGACTCAGTTCCTACAGGACCGGAAGGTCCCGGTCAGAGTAGCAGATGTGGGGAACATAGTGAAACGTGACATTGTAGAAGCTAAGGCTGCAGGAGATACTGATCCCCTGAACGCTGTGGTATTAGGGTTCAATGTGAAGTTTGCACCCGATATCGAGGATTTGGCTGCAGAATACGGTGTTGAGACCTTTCTGAATGAAGTCATCTACCGATTATATGATGATTATAATGCGTGGCTGATTGTCAAGAGAGAACAAGCGAAAGCAGAATCACTCGGGACTCTAATCAGACCTGGGAAGCTCGAACTGATTCCTGAATATGTCTTCAGGCAGAAAGACCCTGCAATTGTGGGTGTGAGGGTCCACGGGATCATCAGACCTAGGACAGGTTTGATAAACTCAGAGGGTAGAAGAGTTGGTACGATTCTTCAGATTCAAGACCGCAGCGTGCCTGTAGATGAAGCCACGAATGGGATGGAGGTTGCAGTATCCATTAGAGGACCTACCATTGGCCGCCAAGTGAAGAACGATGAGGTCCTTTATGCAGACATCCCAGACAAACACATTCTTGCAATGAGGAAGAAGTTCTTGGATGATCTTACCCCTTCAGAGAAGGAAGTCCTACAGGAAATCACTGAGATAAAGAGAGCGACAGGATCTTTCATCTGAAATACACAAATTAGAGACTATTGGCAACGTTTTTAGGCACATCAGTGGAAGCCTCCGAATGCAGCGGGTAGGGCGGGCCGTTTGCCGCGGTCGAGACCACATGGCAATAGTGGCGCCAGTAACACCGTGGAGGCTGAACCCCGCCCCTGGCAGGTTTCGTTGCGGGACGTTGACGAGCGGTCTCTGAAGTCTGTCACGGACATACCAGCAGTCGTAGGACTGGTGCTATTGTCTTAGACTTTCGAACTGAGTCAGGCCCTGGCGGGAACAGCTCTAAGGAAGAGTGGTGGAGCCTCAGAGAGTGCCGCTTTGAGAAACGCATCGAGCATGCTTGCCTAGGAAAGGACAGTCGATACATCGTGAGCCGCTGCACCTGCCTCGCCGCAGATATGCATTACCGTTCAAGAACACTTAAGACAACGACAGCTAGGTGAATGCTATTATATTTCGATAAATAAAGCATAGATTAAATTCATATTAAATAAAAGGTGACCTATTCAATGCAAAAAAGAACACTAGTAAACCACCAGTCGAAGCTCTATATTCTTGGAGCAATTGTTGGGGTGGTTTCTGGCTTCGTTGCAATTGGATTTAGGCTTTTGATTCTGGGAATAAGCATAGCATTCACTGCTGTGCCACAAGTCATCGGGATTTGGGGATGGCTCTTGATTCCTGCAGCTGGTGGAATCCTAGTGGGATTCATAGTGTTGAAGTTTGCCCCGGAAGCAAAAGGACATGGAGTGCCTGAGATTATTGAAGCCTATGCCTTAAGGGGAGGCAGAATACGCTTTCGCGTCCCTCTGCTGAAAAGCCTTGCATCGGCGATATGCATTGGTTCAGGTGGGTCCTGTGGAAGAGAAGGCCCGATAGCTCAGATTGGCGGCGGAGTGGGTTCGTCAATTGCAGTTAGGCTGAAGCTTGATAGCAAAATAACAAAGACCCTTGTTATCTGTGGTGTCGCCTCAGGTATTTCAGCAACTTTCAACGCTCCTTTGGGAGGCACTCTGTTTGGTATTGAGGTGATAGGGGGCGGGATAGTTGGCTTTTCGATTATTCCGGTCATAATATCTTCAGTGATCGCCACTGCCATAGTCGATACGTTGCTCGGTTCACAACCATCATTTCAAGAGCCATTCTTTGTCCTGAGCAACTATTGGGAACTTGGTTTCTACTTCATACTAGGAGTGTTCTTTGGGCTCCTTGCCGTAGCCTGGACTCGTGGATTCTACAAGATTGAAGATTTCTTTGAGAAGCTTCCTATTCCGAAGCTTGCTATTACTGCAGTTGGAGGCTTAATTGTTGGTGGGCTTGCAGTGGCTATTATATTTGTAGAGAACTCGTTCGATTATGTGGGCATGTTCAAACCTGGAGAACCATACTTCCCAGCCATTATGGGGGTAGGATATGCGTTCATTGATGCTTCTCTAATCGGAGTAGTACCCCTCCTGCTACTGGCAGTCCTCGGTGTTGCAAAAGCCCTAGCGACCTCGGTCACTCTAGGCTCTGGGGGCTCGGGAGGTGTCTTTGCTCCGACATTGTTCATTGGAACCGCAATAGGAGGGGCCTACGGACTTCTGTTTTCCACACTCTTTCCCACAGTGATTGCAGAACCTATGGCATATGCACTGATAGGAATGGCTGCTCTCTTTGCAGGCTCTGGCAGGGCGCCAATTACCTGTATTGTCATAATCATGGAGATGACAAGTGACTACTCGATGATTCTGCCGCTGATGATAGCGGTTTCCTCTTCTTTCCTTATCTCATCACTCATTGAGGGAGAGAGCATTTA
>JBHLQS010000202.1:0-5050 GCA_048883405.1 Candidatus Thorarchaeota archaeon | reverse complement strand
GTGAATTCAGGCTCAATCGTCGAGACCTCGGGGGGACTGCTGCTCTTCGGTATTGATGATACACTCTATCAGATTGAGTCCGGTGTGGTCTCTGAGTTCATCGCCGACCTCGACTTCCCGTGTGGCGGTTTGGTATTAGACAAGGATGAGAACATCTATGCATCTCTTGTCAATGACTCGCCACTGGTCCTAAACATCTATCCAAATGGCACATACTCCACATGGTTTGCTGGGCACATTGACGGAATGCCAGCGTCCTTGTCGTATGATTCAAAGAACGATGTGATGATTCTCCTCACTAGCGTAGGAATGCCTACTCGATTCGATCTCTGGAGGATTCCACTCAGCAATCCTGATGCCTATTCAAAGATACTGTCATTTGAGAATGTGACAAATGGAGATTGCGCTGTTGATAGAAACGGCACTATCTATCTCCTAGAGCGTTCGGCAAACATCCTCTACAAGATACCCGACGGGAGCAATGTGGCGCAGGTGGTCCACTCCAATGTGGTGGAGCATGCCTATCTAGTGGCTGTCAACATTGCATACTCCACTATCTTAGATGCCATAATCCTTCCGAGGAATGATGACATTCAGGTCTGGCCGGTCTCTGGTGGTAGCTCCTATCTTCTTGCAGAGAACAATGTAGGTATTGACAATGACGGCGTGTTTGAGAATGCCAAGAATGAGCTGGTATGCACTCACTCAGGTCAAATCTACCGCTTGTCCTACAATGAGACTCCCTTTGTGTTCCCCATTGAAATAGTGCTGGTGGCTTTCGGAGTGGTAGCCATAGCACTTGTCATTGTGATAGTCATAGCAAGGAAGCGCTAAGGGAAGCGGTCAATGTTGAAAAAAGTCCCTCTCGCAAATGCTGAGGTACAATTTTGAGTGATCAGGAGCTGATTCAGCACTAATTACCAGTTAGCAAAGCCTTAATACAAAATTCATCATACTGTATTCCGGCCGTCTGAGGAGTACGCTCACGATAGGCGTCTGGGCTTGATGTGTCGAGCAGAGCCATAAACACATTCAGAAGTTGGCCGAGCGACTAAGACGACACATAGGGCAGAATGGTGAAAGGTAACATTTAGTGATGATCTGCCCGTTCGATGGTATAAGTCACGACAAAGAGAATGTTCCCAGACGAGAGCAATTGAACCACTATCGAGGCTTAGGCTCAGACGGCCTTCTTGCTTTATGCCAACCGCATTGCTACATTTACCTTTCTTGATTCACTGTTCAACTATCTAGGTAGATCGACAAGCTATCACAAGTGCCTACTAGAGAGCAGCTGGTTCCGATTACAGCTCATACCATGTGCATTGTGAGCACATAAGCACTGAAAGGCAAACGGAAAATTAATTGGATGAGCATTCTACATATTCGGATGAGGGAGCCTTTTGCATATCTCAGGAAAACTAGCCGTAGTGGGCATACTCCTATTCATAGGTGGGCTAATTGCGACGTTCATTCTGGCCTACGTTGTTGGGGATCCTGTTACAATGTACATTGATGAAACGACGCCTCCATCTGCAATTCGAGGGATCATTGCTTACCACGGACTTGACCAGCCCTTATACATACAGTTCTTCTATTACCTTAGGGATTTGTTCTCAGGTAACTTGGCGGCCCCACCCGAAGCCGTGGCGATTGAGTGGTGGACGATTACTGTGATTTACCTAGGGGGACTCCTTCTCTTCATAATCTCGCTGGTGTACTATCTTTTGAAGGTGCGGAACACTGGATAGCTTGTTCAAGGAAGGAATACACCAAACAGAAGATAGAACAAAGCATGAGCCCAACTCAATAATAACATCATCAAAGATGATTAATCTCTTTATTCGTCGGGTGCTACTGGTGCAGGCTGGTCAGGACCCACCACTCCCTTGCGGATGTCTGCGAATATGAAGTTCTCAGAGGGCACAGGCGAACCAACAAGTCTTCTCAACATCAGCAGCTGGCCTATATGCGCCATAGTGTCTGACAGCGGACCTTGAAGCAGTTGCTCCTCAGCCATATCTCTAGGGCCCTTCTCTTTAAGTGATGCATCTAGTCTCGAGAGGGTCTCATAGAAATGTGCCTTCTCCGCATTCCATGACTTGTGTTCGAAGTAGGTCGTGTCATACTCTTCGAAGAAGCTATGTGCGTATGAGAGCACGCCTGTGATATGATGCAGAATCTGTCTTGGTGTCCTTGTTTCCTGACCTGGATTGAATTCCGGATATGCAGATGGTGCGCCTTGTATGGCCTTTGTTGCATGGTATGCAATGGATGCGATGAAGTGTCGCAGCATCTCTCTCTTGTCAGACATTGGAAGTCCCTTCAGTTCCTCTCTTCTAGACTAGCAGTTCTGGGAATAACCGCAGCCCCGAATGAACCGTTCAGGCATATAATCAGTCCGTTATACTTCAAGCGTTGATGGAGGCATTCGACTATGAAGACTATGCAAAAGACTCATCTCACAGCCTCACTAATTATAGTTCTTGGATGGAAGAAGTAGACATCCATGGAGGAGAGACTGATGCAGATACTCGGCGTAGATGCGAGCAAGTGCAATGGATGCGGAGAGTGCGTTTCAGAATGTCCACCCCGTCTCTTCACTCAACATGAGCCTGAGAACAAGGCTAGATATGAGGAAGATATTGGTACCTGTATATTGTGCGGCCACTGCATTGCTGTCTGTCCGATGGATGCTGTTCTCTTCGAAAGCGATGCGACAGAACAGGTCCTCGAGTTTGTTCCAGAACAGAGCAAGTCTTCAGACATCATCACCTCAGACCAGCTCATGCATCTTCTCCGGATGCGAAGGAGTGTCAGGAGATTCAAAGACGAACCAGTCAGTTACGATGATGTTCAGACTGTCCTCGATGCAATGAGATATGCTCCCACGGCCAAGAATCTCCAGCCATTACATTACATGATACTCTCAGATAGAGGCATTATCAGATTGCTCGCGGACAAGGTGTTGTCATTTCTGAGGATGACCATGAGGGTCTCAGACACACCTGGAATCGGATGGCTATTTCGTGCAATTATGAAGGATGCGAGGCTACTCAAGAATCCGATGGTCAAGGAAGACTTGAAGCGACTCTTTGAGGTTCACGATCGGGGTATTGATCAGCTATTCTATGATGCACCTGTTGTGATCATTGTGCACACAAGAGATTCACTAGGAACCGGTCGTAATGAAACTGGACTTGCCGTTGCTCATGGAATGATCGCCGCAGAGGTCTTAGGACTTGGGACATGCTGGATTGGTTATGCCCAAAAGACCATGAATAATTCTGGAGGAGCTCGAAAGGCTGCAGGGATACCATCCGGACATACGATCACTGGTGTCTTCGTTCTTGGCCATCCGGATGTGAGGTATTATCGTGCGCCCCCAAGGAATGCTGTGAAGCCTACATATGTAATGAATGGTTGGGAGCCTCTCTAGGAACTCATATATCGCGGATGAGGGTCCGATTTTTGGCGGTGTTCGTATGCAGATTGAGTTACTTGAGGTCTCTCTTGTTGGGTTGATACTTCTACCCCTCATAGTCCTTGCCATTCTCTTTCTTGTGGACTTCCAGAAGAGTGATGGTAGAGCAAAGATGACAGCCATCTACGGCTTTCTGACGTTCATCCTGATGTTCCTCTATTTCCTCGTTAACTGGTTACTGACAGTGGACATATCAATCATCGTGATTCTGTTTGGCACAGCATTTACATTCATGCCAGTATGGGTCATCTCCTTCACCAAGTCTGAATACCTGGAGAAATGGCGGATTCCTTTCGCAATCATCTTCTTGGTCATATGGGCGGCATACGTTGTGCCCAGGCTCTTCATGACCCTGTATCTGTCGTTTTACCTCCTAACAATAGTATTTGCATTGGCGATCATCTTTCTGCTGCTTGGTGTGATGGACGACTACAAGGTCCTGATCCTAATCACTGGTCTGGTCCTTGTTTATCTGGAACGTGCCTGGACATTTGCTGATGCCTTGACTGAGACCCTAGTCCTCTTACTAGGCTGCTGGCTAGTGCTCATCTGGTATCTTTTGACCAGGCGTGGTTGAGGATCAAGCGGTCTAGGGAGAGGAGTCCCTCTGCCTTTCATCAAAACATCCCATGCTCATTGGGAGAGTCTGTCATGACAGCATGATGCATGTCCCACATCTCCACGATGGTGGAGCCCTTGAATCGGAATATATGCATCAGTGCAAAACCAGGGTCATCCGGATTTTGCTGAACATGTGAATAAGTGGACACAAGATCTCCGTCTTCAAGACTCATCTTGACTTCTACTCTCTTGTCAGGATTAGCTCTTGCATCTTCTTCGATAGCCTGTATCAGAGTTTCTCGGTCCCCCTTGAAGTACTGGTTGTGGTGTATAAGGTCTTCACTCGTGTGCTCGTCAAACCACTCACGAATCCTCCCTGTGGTTACAAGGTCGAAAAACGACAGGGCAATCTCACGGCTAGAATTCTTGTTCATTAGGACGCCTCTCCTCACGCTAATGCAATGCAATACTGCCCCAACCCTGAAAAATCTGAGCATAGGACAGTTATGACCTGGGAGCTCAGAGTTCTCTGTTGAAGGGAACGGAACACTATTGCTGTTCTTCGCGTCCTCCCCCTGTCTCGGGAATTGTAAGTACCAACAGAGTGGCTATGCCCATTATTACAACTAGGTACAGCACCGAGTAGAAGTACGACGTTCCCACCCTAAACACTTCAAGAAGAACTGAACCAAGGAATCCGCCCAGGTTGCCGAACCAGAATGCCAGCCCTGTACTCGCACCTGACAGTTCTGGTCCCACCGTTTCAAACTCCTCCACCACGGAGAGAGCTATGGGCATCACCGCGATCAGGAAGAACCCTAGAATCGCCGATGAGACGTAAGTGAGCTCGAGCATCGTACTTGTCCCCAGAACCAGGGTTGCAAGAGTACCGACGACCATTGCGACTATGAGGAATGGTTTCCTCTTCCGAACCTTATCTGATATTCCAGGCACAACCACTGCGCCGATTATTCCAAACGTTAGAAGAAGTATCATGACTATTGC
>JBHLQS010000201.1:0-5066 GCA_048883405.1 Candidatus Thorarchaeota archaeon | reverse complement strand
CCATGGTCTCACTCACATGCAGAGAGCTGTCGGAACGCTTGGTGTAAAGGGAACGACGGATCAGATTCCGACTTACGGCGACATGATTGACGTGATAGAGCGCTCCTTCTCGAGTCCGACTTATTCATTGCTCAAACTGGAGGATGAGATGCATGTCACTAAAGAGATGCATGATAATCCTCTCTTCGTCGAGGATGTGTGCCGTAATATTCTCCAACATGCAAGAGAGAAATTCGACGACCTGAAGCTTGAGATGTACGCGGAGGCCCGATCTCTAGAGAGCATTCACAAGCACGATGTCATAGCCAAGGGGCAGATTGTGGTCAATGGTGCCTAGCTTTTTTTTCGAATCAAGAATCGAAAAGCCGTCTTATGATTAGACCAAAAAGGTACTTTAAGGGAATTTGACTTCGAACTGTGTTAGACGCCATGTTCGCCGTGAAATTGGGGATGTGCAATCTGAAGCAAGCGGTAAGAGGCAAAAGGACCCTTCTATTAGCAGCAGCAATATTGCTGATTATGCTAGTGGTTCCTCCGCTTTCATCCTCCGAAATCATCTCTCTCACGCCTTCCTCAACAGAACCCTCCGCTGAGAAAAGGGATGAAACCAGTCCCACAAGAATGAAGAGTCCCGATTCTAGTCATGCCTTATCTGAGGAGACTGTCGAAGGAATCCTCTCCTCTACACAAATTGAACAGCGTGGGTACGTAACCACAGGAAATCAGTCAGTAAGAACGGATGTTGACCCAGATGTGTCTGATTCTCTTCCTATTGATGACGCTCATAACTGGCTTGGGAGTGCAGCCAATATATCCATCGCGGATCTCGAGCGATTATATGTCGCAAACGGGACATTCGACAATGGCTATGCTGGCGTAAATGAGAATCCCAATGGAACGAATTCAGCTTTCCCATTTGGATGGATTTCAAACAGCACAACATCTGATTCCCAGACTATCCAGCGTTCTGCATACGATGTTACTGGAACGAAGTTCATAGTGGTTGAAAATGAAGGCAAGTCAATCGGAACAGGCACCAATATGCGATATCAGCATGCAGCTGACACCGAGATTATGTGGGTCCAGTGCATAACAAATGCTCCATTTTCGGAGGACTTCGTCGTCAGTTTCAAATACCTCTACGAGTGGGGCCCAACTGATCCGGCATTGGGCAATACCATCTGTCTAGTTGCCTACATAAACAGAACTGAGATTTGGGGTGTTGCTCTTCCTTCTCTAAATGAAACAACAGAGAAGAATGTGTGGCTGGAAAGCGGAACGATAGATGTTCATATCCCTGGTGCCAGTAGTTCTCTATTCTTTGAGATAGGTCTAGTGATTAACAACACAGAACAATTGAATCCATTGACGTACGGTTTTGTGGATGCCGCCTTAATAACAGCCCAGATTGATTCAATACAGATGTTAGGGCCATCTCCCCCGACCCCTTCATCGGTGGGCCTTCAATTTACTGCAGGAGGAGATTCTAAATCAATTGATGGGCCCAGCGGGTCCGGAGCCGCTTCAATCATCAATGTTTCATATTGGGACACCAATCCGCTTCCGATTCGAATTGATGCCAATGTCAGTGTTTCCTTTACTTATGAAGCGACTCTTCTTTCACATAGGTATACGAATTCCTACAGGGGCCCCGACTTCTCTAAATTAGGAGTTAAGTATAGCATAGATTCCGATGCAAGCTCTGACCTCCAATTCTATACATACTTGGGCTCGCTCGGTGAATATCAAGATCCATCTCTCATTGTAACCTACCCAGTTGATTGGGAGAACATGACCATTTATGATCCTGGTTCATCAGATGTGACCAGTCAGTGTGTTTTTTCAGAAGGAAGAACTGTAATTCCCTCAACTGTTATTGGCGTTCTTGGTTGGTGGTTTTTCACAGTCCAGTCGCCGAACTATATCAAATCCTTAGAAACTCAGGTGTATAGTTCCAGCGCAGGTCAATGGAACGCTGAATCTGTTTTCAGATCTGGGAATGCAACTAGAATAGCAGTTTCAATTGGAACTGGGACAAGCACCCCTGCTCCTCTGAATCTTGTGAATTTCACATGGTCGTTGCCTAATGGAACAGTGTGGTATCAAGAGTCAGTAAGTGGAGGAGTTGCTGGAGGAATTAATAGCACTGGTCTGGCATTTGGTTCATCTAATGCTACTGCGGGGGTGTGGACTGGTTCCGTTCTTTGGCAGAACAATACAGAAGTGGCGTTTTCGGAAGTGCAATTCGAGGTCCATCATTTTTCAATGCTTACTGCAGCAGACCCTTCCATTGAAACTGAAACTGGTGTTGTGGTCACCGCTTTCCTGAATTATCTAGATGCTGAGAACAGCGACTTCCTCATGGATGCCTCAGCAACCATGACGGCAAATTGGTCTGCTTCTACAATTGATTTTGAGCCAAATGAAGGACGTAATCAATGGCAGGCTGATTTTGATACTAGTATTCTACCTCCCGGACTCTATCTAGTTGTAGTCAATGTTTCCAGACCATACTTCAATGACGCCTCATGCACCTTTGCCATCTCTTCGAATAGAACCAGCAATACTCTAAGCCTTGCTGATGCCACAAAGAGCCTGGATCTTCATCAGACATATTCGTTGAGCATGAGGTATGAAGACCGAAATGCGGTGGGTATCGAAGGCGCTAGCTTCTCTTTCGAGATTGTGGATGGCCTCCAGGATGGGATTACATGGGGCGGAGTCACTGGGGGAAGCGGCGGTGATTATTCAGTCGAACTATACTGCGTCTACTCTGGGGATTATGAGATTTCAGTTTCTGCTTTCAAAGATTACTATGAGTCAGATCAAGACATGATCATAATATTCGTCGGCGAGCTAAATTCCAGTCTTGCTCTGCTTAACGGGAGTGCAGCCAGTGTACAGTACGGAGATGAATTCGAGCTCCTCTTGGAATACACAAACGGCACAGGTTATGGCCTTGATGGTGCCGATGTAACCGTTGTAGATCCTCCATCGAATCTCACAATATATGAAACTCAGGATTTGAACAACGGACTCTATTCAATTACATTTGCTCCGACGCTTTCTAAATCGTTCAATATAGTCATTCAGGCGCGTCTTCTCAATCACAAGACACAAAGAGAAATATTCACACTAACTGTCATCCCAATATCAAGCACTTTGGAACTGAACTATACAAGTTCGATTATATCATTCGATCAGCAGTGCATTATCTATCTGAATCTGACTAGCAATCTACTCGGTCCGCTGGCTGGGGGGGAGATACAAGTTCTTGTTAATCCACCTTTTGGCATATCGCTTTCAGACTATGAGGACTTGGGGGGTGGAATTTACAGAGTCATTGCTACACCCAACAAGACTGGAATCTTCTCACTCAACTTCTTGGCTTCGGCAGTGAATCATGCCGATTCTATAAATGCATTCACACTGCAAGTAGTTGAAATTGGAACAGAAGTGGTTGGAACGGGTCCGCTAGATGCACTATATTATGGGCGCTCCTATAGCTTCACTTATGAATACAGGACATTGTCCAGTCAAATTGGCATTGATGGAACAAGTAATTCCACGAGCGGTATTGGGGCTGATTGGCTCACGCTGATTCCTTTGGGATCTGGATTGGTCAACATTACAGTAGTTCCTGAAAGCGTTGGTAGTTACAGTGTCATCGTTGTGATTTGGAGGTCAGGTTACCAAACCCAGGCATTCGCATTTTCATTCCTCGTGCGGGCAATTCCAATCACCGTCCAGATGGATCCGCCAAGTTGGACTGAACTTCAACCGCTGAATCTAACGGTCACATTAACAGATGACTTGGGTTCTCCAGTGATTGGAGCAGAAGTCCAATACGAGGTGTTTCGGGGAATATCATCTATTGCTTTGGGAGAAATGGATGAGGTTTCTGATGGAGTATACTCAGCGATAGTCAATCAATTCCCAGATATGCTCCAGATTTATGAAGTCCATGTTGTGGTTAGCAAGGAAGATTATAGGACATTGGAGGATACTTATCAATCAGCAATTGTGCTCTTAGAATCCCCAGAGGGACTCCTCTCTAGGTTATGGAATTACTATGGCATTCCAGCTGTGCTCGCCTTTGCGGCGGTTGGAGTGGTTGGCGCGTCTTATAGAATACATTCAAAGCGCAGACTCGCCTATATATCAAGAGCTCTCGAAGTGAAGCGTCGTTTCGATGATGTGAATAACCTCATTGGCATCATTATACTTCATAAGACCAGTGGCTTGCCTGTTTACTCGAATATACTCAAGGGCGGATTCGAAGAGGGCATGATCTCAGCATTCATCACTGCCATAACCCACTTCAGATCAGAATTTGATAGAGATGATTACGATATCCAATTCGAAGTCCTCCCAATTTCAGATATTATCCGTGCAGTTCCGACAAGGAATCTTGTGTGTGCCTTCATCACAGTGTCGTCCGCATCAATGCAACAAGAAGCCAAGATGGTTGAATTCGCTAGAGGCGTCAGCAGACTCATGGATGATGACTCAGCAGAACGGCCAACAGAGGTGAATAGTACAGGCATTATGGAAATACTCGAGAGATTCTTTGACGAGGTCATGGATGGCTTCCTTCTCAGATACTACAAAAGAGGCAAAGCTGGTGCATTTCCAAAGAGGTACAGGTGTCTGGATGAGGCACTCAACTTCACAGAAGAGGCTGATTGCTCGAGGCCAACCTATGTGGCACTCGTGATGACTGAACGCTGCAAGATCACTGAGGCTGAGGCCAGTCTTCTCGTTCTAGAATCTATCGAGTTGAAGTTGATTGTGCCTTGTTCCAAACATGACATGATATCTTTCGCTCCGGCGCGCCCGGATGAAGGCAAAGATCTACCACAAGGCCCTGTCAGAATGTGATGAATCTACTCCATTTTAGACCCACCCTCTCCCCTCTTCTTCGTGTGGAACCCCCTTCTAGAGCCTCTATACAGGTGAGCTAGACGCCGTGTAGATGCACCAGACCGCCATACTCTCCCAATACTATCTATGTAATACTGAGATATTATCCTAATGTTTCATACGTTTTATCAATCTTTATAAGA
>JBHLQS010000200.1:0-5072 GCA_048883405.1 Candidatus Thorarchaeota archaeon | reverse complement strand
AGGAGGATGTTCAAAGTAGTACTAGCAAGGTCTCTCTCATCATTTGAAGAAGCTTCGAGAGATGCATTACTTGCAACTCTGACAGATATTGAGAAACTGATAGACATTGAATCGGAGGTTGCTGGAGATATCGGAAAAGTCATTGTTGATGTTGTGAATCCTAAGCTGGGCGAAGATATCCTCGGCAAGATTCCTCTTTTGGTAGGCGGAGAAGGTAGCAGCCTTGATACTGTGACTCTTGACTCTATCGAAGAGGGCCAACCCCTAATGCAGATTCTCAATAAACAGAAGCAGACAGCCCCGGCAGTTCGTGTCTACTCTGACCCTCAAGACGCAGCCGGTATTCGTAAGAGGTTCCTTCAGATGTTCCCTGCAATTCCAGGTGCAAAGGACTTGCGGAATGAATATGACATGACAGAAGCCTAGAGCCAATTTGCCTATCATCCCATGATAGCAGGTACTAACGCTTTGACCATTTTGAACCCATGCTCAATGTAGACAATGCCATAGATTGCTTCCACAAGGGTTCCCTTGTCGTGGTCCATCTCAGTCTTACTAGGACTATCTGGGTCAAAATGGATACGTTGTTCATAAAGGCCCCATGAGTCACAGACTTTCGCCAGATGCTCATTGCTCACAACGTCAGCCCGCCGCTGAGTCAATGTACCTACATCTACAGCTCTGGGAGTCCAAATATGATGTAACACCGCTATCGAAATTGCCGCATCGCCTACAAGTGCTAATGATTGAGCCATTTCACTAAGGGACAGAAGTACCGCGTAGTCTTCTTCCTCAAGTGGACATCTTTTGTCATTGATAAGCTGAACCTCCATTTCACTGAACAGGTTCTTGGTGCTTGGTTGGAACATAGCTACCTGCAGAAGTTCCGGTTCTTCTATTGAAACACCTAACGCTTTCTCAATTCTAGGCTTAAGCCTAGTCCGAATCATGTCCAGGGAGTCAATGATTTGGGAGAGTTCTCGACTCCATTTCCTGGTCTTGCGTAGCATTCGTGTGCTGTTGGAAGGTATGGCTGTTTCCATATCTTTGACAGTTTTTGCTATCCTCTTTAGTGTCCTTTCGAGACCGATTGGTTCCCATGAAAGCTCACCCGCGTCTGTCATTAATGCTTCAACCCCTTGGCAACACTCTGGTAATGATATTGTCTCCATCCTTGTGCTTTACAAATATGGCACTTAGTGAGTAATGCATAGCCAATAGCGAGAGTGCAAGTACGATCAGAGGAGGTCCTGTTGAGAGGTCAATAACAAGGTCATATTGTGTGATGTTGTCTGTTATTATATTCTCAATCTCTCGCTGTGTGAGCATGACATCACCTGGAATATTCGTGTCATAGTTGCCTGCTGAGTCGACAGGCAAATCGTGCCACTGTATCTCCCATTTTGGTTCAGCCTTCTCAGGCAGGTATCGTGCCAGGTCTCTTGATGAGCCTCTAGCAAAAGTCCTGTCTTCAACAATGACATGGAGAAATCTGACATCGAAATCCTTCTGGTCATTCAACCATGTGATGAACGGTCTCTGATCTTCTGGGCGTGACATCGAGGTTATGAGAGCAACAGGTCGTGTTATTCCTAGCACTCTTCTCACTGGTTGGATAGCCCATGGCACCAAACCAAAGAGTCGAACTCGTGAACTCTTCCTGCTGGTGATTATCTGGAGACTCTCAAGATGTTTTGTATTGTGATACAGATGCGGATCGGTGACATTAATCGCTTGTATCTGCTTCTTGGTGAGCTTGCGTTTCTCCTCTCTTGCCCTGTCCATCTCTTGGGTCTGTTTGAAGCGTTTGATTGCCTCTCGCAGTTCTATCCCTGTCTTTGGGCCTCCCTCCAGAAGGTCCAGGATTATTCTCCTGGCGTCTATCTCAATCTCCCGCCTGATGACTGTGTCTGCTGTTTCCCAAAACATTGCTTCGCGCCACATTAACTCAAAAACATATATCATATATATATTATGTCTATGTAATGACGTTTCATATACTGATAATTAAAACAAAAATATGCTTAATGATGTATATACGGCCATTTGAGAGGCATTTCAAAGCTAGTAAAAGTATCAGACATATATGACCTATGTATATCTCGTATCAATCGAATATACCTTAGGCTTTTATTTGAATTAAAGAGACTAAGACAGAATAGCCTTAAATATGGTCGGAAGACAACTGTACATCAGCCTAGAGTTCCGTGAACTCTGAGTTAGAATCTAGGTTCTGAGATCTACTCATTAACCGAAAAAGAGGACCGAAAAAAAATGGCTGAAGACGAGTTTCTTGGCGCGAAGCCCATTGTCATTGACAACGGCACTGGCCTTAGCAAAAACGGATACGCCGGCGAAGATCAGCCACGAAGTGTTTGGCCCACACTGATTGGATATCCAAGATATGAATCAATCATGACCGATGTTGATCACTACACCAGAGACTACTACATCGGTGAGGAAGCCATCAACCTGCGTGGTGTTCTGCGACTGGTCTATCCTATCACACATGGTGTGATTGATGACTGGGACGCAATTGAGAAGATATGGAGCTACACGTTCTATAATGACCTCAAGGTAGACCCGAGTGAGAACCCAGTCTTACTGACTGAAGCACCATTCAACCCACGTGAGAACCGTGAGAGAATGGCTTCAGTGATGTTTGACAACTTTGGTGTTCCAGCAGTGTACGTTGCCACACAGGCAGTGCTTTCGCTATACGCGTCCGGAAGAACGACGGGGCTAGTTATTGACTCTGGAGATGGTGTGACACACATTGTCCCAATCTACGAGGGCTTTGCTATCACGCACGCCATCAAAAGGATCGACCTTGCAGGCCGTGACATCACCGAGTATCTGCGCAGACTGCTTAGACAGAGGGGTTACTCCTTCGTCAGCGGTGCAGAGAAAGAGATCGTCAGAGATGTCAAGGAGAAGCTATGTTACGTAGCTCTTGATCCTGAGAGAGAACGAACCGTTGCCGACAAGGCAGGTGTTGACAAACCCTACATGCTACCAGATGGTGAGGTAATCACTGTAGGTGCAGAAAGGTTCCAGGCACCAGAGTTGTTCTTCAATCCAAGCGCGATCGGTCTTGACACCCAACCACTAGACGATCACATTGTTGAGTCAATCAAGGCATGTGACGTCGACCTGCGACGTGACCTATATGCCAACGTTGTGTTGTCCGGTGGTTCGACCATGTTCCCAGGACTCAAGGAGAGGCTCCATAAGGAGATCACCGAGCTAGTCCCAGAGAACATCGAGGTCCGAATCATTGCTCCACCCGAGAGACAGTACTCTGTCTGGATTGGTGGAAGCATCCTTGCCTCACTGAAGACCTTCCAGAAGATGTGGGTCTCCAGAAAGGAGTTCGAGGAAGCAGGACCTGAAGTCATCCACAGGTGTATTTAGACCAACAGTCTCTGAAGGTAGGGCTGCAACGCCCTCCTTCAAACTTCTATTTCTGCCAGAAAAGCGACTCTTTGAGTATCAGATTTTGTAATATACATCGCAAGATTCGGTTTACTCCTTTCTTAATACTACGAGCAAAATCAGAATCACTGCAATCCCGCCAATGGCCATTGATGCAACTCCTAATGGCGCATCAAATGGAAATGGCCAAGTAACTCCTTCAACGAGTGAAATACTACGCAGGAAAATAAGTCCACCATCTGTCCAGGTGCTTCTTAAGTACAGTGTATGAAGTACTCCCGTGGTCCTCACGTAGATTTCGGCACAGGTATCTAATCCTGACCTCGAAAGAACAGTGTAATTATAGCCGATGAGGTGAGGTGTGTTAATAATGTCTTGAGTCACGTTTAGCTCAGGTTGATTTGACCACCACCCTTCCCAGATGCCGATAATTACACTCCAGTTTCCAACCGGCAGAGCTGACCAGGTAGAAGGTCCTTCAATTTGAGTTCCATTTTCATGGAAATGTGTTGCACTAGGTGAGTTCGGAAGGTCACTTGTTGCGTTGATGTCATCCGGAATGCTCGGCAGACTGTCGATTATAACATAGAAATCCCTCTCTTCAGGGCTGTCTTGTATCGTGAAATTTGTGTATTCGTGATAGTCAAACCTACTTCCAACAGTGATACCCCAATGCAGACCCTGATTGCTCGCAGCACTCACCGGTGTGACAACAAAAAGCAGAACAAATAGCAGGGTCATCAATCCAGAGGATAGATTCTTGGACATCGGCCGCGCCTCAATTTACGAATCGTCAACTATATTCTTCTTGGACATTGATAGTTCTCTGGAACTATAAACATTTGTTCCCTTTTGCCTTACTTGAAGGAACAAGATGACTTCTTAAAACGACAGAAAGAGTTCCAGAAAGCCGAATTTGAAGTAATCCGCAAGTGTATCTAGATCCTCAGGTTCCTAAGGTAGGGCCACACCGCCGTCCATCAAACTTCCATTTCTTCAGAGGCCAGTTTCTTTGGACTCCATTTTATCGCAAATGAGCTTATTATGCAACCCGCCTTCTTTGACATGAGTCAATGACTCACTGAGGCTGAGGTAGAGGTCTTTGACATATACTAAGAAAGAATTGAGGAACTACCTTAAGGATTTGATAAAAGGAAAAGCTGACTTGGCGAACTTCTCGTTTGAATACCAATCTGGACATACTGCATATTACTCACGACTCAGAATCACTGTGACCTCTGTCAAAATCGTCCATTGGAAGATACCGAAGGGTACACCAATCGATATCAGGCAAGAAACTAAGGCCTCAAGAAAGAGAGAGATTGCGTTTTCGAATGATATGCTAGCCGCATTCATACAGGATTTGGCGAAGCAGAAAATATGGGACTTGGAGAACTGTTCAGAAAGAGCACTCCCTAATGCTGCTGTGCTCACATTTTCGATTAGGGATGGGGATAATCTAGTGTTTGAGCAAAAGGTCTGGGAGAGCTGCAGATTTGACGACAAGACGACAAAGGAACTGATAAGAACTCTCGCTTCAAACATCCCTCTAGATTGGCCCCCTCCATGAGTCTAACAAAAACAACGGCGTCTGAAGAAGGGCGTTGCCCTATCTTCAGATTTCTAATGCCTTCAGC
>JBHLQS010000199.1:0-5250 GCA_048883405.1 Candidatus Thorarchaeota archaeon | reverse complement strand
GTCAGTGGCTATGACATGATCATCTTTGCGGGTGTCAAGTTTATGGCTGAGATGGCAGCCGTGCTTAATGATAAGACCCCCGTCTATATCCCTGCGACTGATGCGATTTGCCCATTGGCGGCCTGGGTCAGTGCTGACAAGGTGAGAGCACTGAAGGAGCAGTACCCTGATGCTCCAGTAGTGGTCTATGTCAATACGACTGCAGAAACAAAATCAGTATCCGATGTTATCTGCACATCAGGAAACGCAGTAGACGTGGTTTCTGCTCTTGGTGTTACTCGGGTGCTGTTTGGGCCTGACAAGAACCTCGCGGACTATGTGCGTCGTCAGACTGGTGTTGAGTTAATTGATCTTGAACCCCGAGGTCACTGTTATGTTCATCAGCAGTTTGACATTGCTCAGATCGAACTGCTTAGAGAGGAATACCCCGAAGCTGTAGTCATCGTTCATCCAGAATGCCCTGAAGAGGTTCAGGAAGCTGCGGATATTGTCGGGTCTACTGGAGCCATGGTCAAAATAGTCGCTGAGTCGCCCGATGAAACGTTTGTCATCGCCACGGAGATTGGCTTGATAGAACAGCTGCAGGCAAAGCATCCAGACAAGAAGATCATCCCTGCCTATGATAAGGCAATCTGTCGTCAGATGAAAAAGAACAGTCTGGAAAAGGTGTTGCGAGTATTAGAGGAGCTTCCAGAGGAGAATCTAGTCGTTGTTCCTAAAGAGATGATTGGCCACATCCAAGAGATCCTTGAGCATATGAGTAAAGCACCTGATGCGAAGTTTGCTGAAGCATCTGCTTCGGACTAGGAATATACTTTCAAGCGAGTTCCAGAATCTGTTCCAGCTCCATCAGATTAGATATAATATGTCCATCATGACCAGCCTGCACGAAGTCACTCTTGGTGAACATCCCTTCCAGTGCAACAAATTGTATATGATTCCTCGACCTTTCATAGTCCTTTAGTGAATCGCCTATGAATACCGCTTCATCGAGTGAAATGCTGTAGTTGTCCCGGACATAATTGAAATGATTAATACCTTTTTCGAATCCAGGTCTGTAGCCCAGAATCTCTGTAAAGAATTCAAGCATGCCTAGTCGCTTGAAGTATTCAGTAATGGTGCTCTGAAATGTGGATGACGAAACGAATAGCATGAATCCCTCGTGCTTCAACGCTCTTAAGATATCACTTGATTCCGGGAAAAGATCTTGTTCAAAGATCCGATCAATTTTCATCTTCTCGAATACTTCGATGGCCTCATTGTTTGCTTTATTGTCTGGAAAATTGAGTTTGATTTGATGCTCGTAGGGAAGTCCTGTCGTAGATTTGTAGCGTTCTGCTGCTTCATCCTTGGAAATGCCGTAGTATCTCATCATAACTTCTACGCCTATTTCAGCCAGGAAAGGCATGCTATCAGCGAGGGTTCCATCGAAGTCAAAGATTAAGGCCCTGCATCGAAGTTTGCCAGTCATTGTTGTATCGACCTATGCTTCGTTTTAGATGATTTCGGTTCAATCACTTTTTCTGATTGTTGTAATCGTCTACACATCGATTTATGGTCTGATAGGCATCTGCGAGCTCCTTGAACTTCTTGATCTCAGTGTGTCCGCCTTCCTGAATCTTGTACGTGGCATAGAAATGAGTGAGCTCCTCCATCTGACTTTTGGGCAAATCTAAGATTGACTTGATGTCGCGGTAATAGGGGTCTTTCATTGGCACCGCGATTATCTTGTCGTCTATCTTGCCCATGTCATCCATTTCCATAATGCCTATTGGTCTTGCATGGACTAGGCATGCAGTGAAAGTGGGCTGGTTGATTAGCAGAACGACGTCAAGAGGGTCGTCATCATGATCAAGGGTCTGTGGAATGAATCCATAGTCAAATGGACTGAATGTGTAGAGCACGCGGTCCAATCTGAAGATGTTGAATTCGGAGTCATATTCATACTTGTTCTTGCTCGCTTTGGTCAGCTCAATAACGACATAGATTTCACTTGGAGGATTTGGGCCGGGTGGGATGTCATGCAGATAGTTTGTCATTCTTATCGACCGTGATGAGAAGAGGTCACATCCCTATTGAGCGTTGCCCATGACCGACAAGGCTTTCTGTGAAGATGCATCTCTGAAACCAATCAATAGGGGTGCATTCAAATGTCGAAGAAAGAAGCTGGAGACTCAATGGATGTGGGCTCCCTCTTTAGGGGAACTGCTACATTCACCTTCGTTGCGGAAATCGTATCTGCCATCATGCTTCTTGGCTCCACGGTTGCCTTCATTCTGCGCGACCAGCCTTGGCTTCAAGATCTTCAACCCGACGTCGTTGTTTTCTTGCTATTATTGGCCGGAATGATTACGTTATTCTTCTTCTTAGGTGCCATTGGTTTCTTTGTTAGGTTTAATCGGCGTGTTACAGGTGCTGTGATCAGTCATGACATTACATCCGTAGATCTAGGCAAACCGCGTGTTCGTTCCGTGATTATCATCTATGGAATAGGTGTCGGTCTCATCCTGGTTATGGGTGTCTACGGATACTACCTCATCTATAGGTACTACTTTGCCGCACTCGCAGCCACATCTCTAAGCTTCTTTGGTATTACGCTTTCACTGGGCATATTTATTGTTGCATTACTTGTTCAGATTGTGGTCATAGCACTTGGAAGAACAGCAGCCTCGATGATTCGAACCGTGCTCAATGAATGAGTTAATTCATGACTATACGTACGTGAAGGTTATATTTGAAACGAAGTTTTCGTGAGGCAATGGTGTTAACTCATGACAGCACCGCAGTCAGGGCAATTCAAGAGGCCAGCCACATGGAAACTCGTCTACCTGATTGGATTCATCATTGTAGGCACATTCTTGATTCTTGAATTCCTGGGGATTGACCTCCCTCACAATTTCGTTGCATGGGTTGACTTGATAGGAGGCGTTCTGCTAATCGCAGGCGCATGCGAAGCTTTTGTCATATCGGTTGAAGGTATTGCTCATAACTTCAGTCTCACAGACTATGTATCTGGCATCTATGCGAGCCTGGCCAGCACAATCCCTGAACTTTCAGTGATCATCTTCCTGCTCATTGCCGAGCAGTTTGAGATGGCCTGGGTGCTTGCTCTCTCTACAATTTTCATGAACTCGCTGGTATTTGCATCTTACACACTGATTCTACCAAAGGATGAGTTTGGAAACTACAGGCTTCCAGATGCGATTATGTGGGTCGGCTCGGATCTCTTGACAATGGGCGCTGTCATCAGCCTTGCTGTGGGGCTGTCTATGCTCTTGGTAGGAGTCTTCCCGCTGGGTGAAGCTGGCTTTAGCTTCACTCATCTCCAGGCCGGAGAACTTGTTGTGTTCGGTCTCTGCTTGCTCACAGTCTTTGTAGCGTATCTCTTTACAATAACTAAATACTATGGCAAGAGAGAGGAGCCAATTGACCACGATGGTGAGGATGAAGGAGTCATCTATCCACACTTGGCACGAAAGAGGCTTGCGCTCTATCTGGTTATAGCTTCTGTTGGAGCACTCCTCGGAGGTGAGGCTCTATCAAGTTTCGCGAACTTTGCATCAGGCGCAGAGGGTCTTAACCTGTCCTATATCCATACAGCATTACTACTTGTTGTCTTCGGTGGAACTCCAGAATATATCATTGTTGCTAGCAGTCACCGAAAAGAGGAGATTGAGGTCGCTTTGTCGAATGCCTTTGGCGGCATTGTCCAAGTGTTCTTTGTCATCTTTGGCTTCACGCTGTTCGCATCAGGTATCATGGGATTTGTGCTCAACATACAAGATGTCATACCAATTGACCTATTCTCAGTGGTTTTGCTCTTCTTTGCGTTTCCATCGATGTTTCTCTTGCGGCAGATGATAACTGATGATGCTAGTGTAAATGCTCTGGAGTCAATCGCAATGATTGCGGTCTTTGTGATGATGCTCTATATTCTGCTAATGTATGGTGTCTAGATTTGATGGGGGTGGTTTCACCTCCCCCTCTCAAATTCAACGATCAGTAGTGTCTATACTCACCCAGGACCTGAACCTTCGTGATACATTCAATTAGCACAAATTCGTCAGCCTGATCTTTGTCCTGATGACGTATCCCCACAATGTCATCCCCTACGAAGTCTACAATTCCTTCAGCTAATATTATCATGCCATGGCTGTAGAATCTAAGGCGGTCTCCTGACTTAGCAGCTTCAATTAATATTGTCCTGAGAGTGGAGTCCCTCTCAAAGTCCGACATATCTAGGAATATGTTGTTTAATGATGATAAGCATTAGGTCCTAACACAACTCTCTTAACTCATGAGGAAGTGAGGTATGGCAATTCGATGGAGTTAGACCAATGAAGTACATCATGTTTTGGGAATACGACTCTGCTGACCACAATGTTGTGATGGACAAGCTCAAGCAGTTCCGTGAGATTGTGAAGAAGAATCCGGACAAACATGCGAAGTTCATTTCAAAGAATTACACTATGGTGGACGGCCCCGAGGGCTTTCAACTAGTCGAGACTGAGAATCCGGAGCACCTCGTCAAGATCACACGTCATTACAATCCAGAGGTCAGTTTCAGATTCGCTCCCATTGTGGAACTTGAAAAAGTTGATCAGAAGATCTAACTGGGAATTATGAGCCCCCGGCCTTTTCCAGAGCCGGAGGCTCTCCAGTTCTATTTTCCTAAATGATACCTACTCTCTTGCCAACCTTCTCGTAGGCTGCTAGAGAGATATCGAGCTGTTCCCTGGTCAGCCCGCTATTCATCATGTTGCGAATTCGGGCCTTGTCACGAGCAACCATTGGAAACACTATTGGAAGTGCGAGGATACCCTCATCCATAAGTCCGTTGCTGAGCTCGACTGCCTTTGAGCTCTCACCGCACATAGCTGGAATAATAGGTGTCTGGCTCACGCCAGTATCAAAGCCCATCTGCTGAAGCCCCTTGACGAAGTATTCTCTGTTCTCCCAGAGAGTCTTCACGTGCTCCTCCTCGGTCTCTAAGACGTCTATTGCTGCAATACAGGCTGCAGCTGTTGCTGGTGGGTGAGATGCACTCAAGAGCCATGACCTGCTCTTGTTTAGAGCGTAGTTGACCATGTCTTGGCTACCGGAAACATGACCCCCCATTACCCCAAATGCTTTGCTAAAAGTTCCCATTTCGAATTGAACATCATGATGAGTGAGGTTGAAGTGAGAAACAATGCCTCTTCCGCCTTTTCCAAGAACTGCCTCTCCATGCGCGTCGTCAACATAGACCAT
>JBHLQS010000198.1:0-5251 GCA_048883405.1 Candidatus Thorarchaeota archaeon | reverse complement strand
CAGCGATGCTCATGAATCAAGCATTCGCCTTCTTTGAATTGGAGCTCGGCAAATTGCTCTCGAAGAAGCCAGAGATGATTGAGGCTCCCGAATTATCTGAATACAGGCATCAGCTGGAAAAGATTCAGCGTAAGAACCCGCACTTGCTCCCTGAAGAGCAGGAGCAGCTGATTATTGTGAAGGATCAGAATGGGATAAAGGCCTGGGAGAAGCTCTTTAGTGAATGGCTGGCTACTCGAACCTTCGAGATTGAGATTGAGGGTGAAAAGAAGGTAATGCCTTATGGTGAGATTATTGGACTCTATGAGAATCCGGATAGAGATCTCCGGAAACGGGTAAACCAGGTTGTCTACGAAACTCTTAGCAAGGATGCGACATTGTGGGCATCTGCCATGTTGGCTGTGTTCAAAGACCATCATCAAATGACCAAGCTTCGAAAATGGGATACGCCAATGACACAGAGCCTAATTGCAAATGATGTGGATGAAGAAACCATTGAGGCTCTTATGACAACTATTGAGAAGAACGTGGATGTTCTTCAGAGATATCTCCGATTGAAAGCGAAAGTCATGGGCCTTGAGAAGCTTGGTAACTGGGACATCACTGCTCCGTTGCCAAATTCTCCTGATAAGAGATACACTTGGGCTGAATCACGTAAGCTTGTAGTTGAGGCTTACAATGACTTTGATGAACAGAGTGGTCTATGGATAGACGAGATGTATGAGCGGCGTCACATGGATGCTATGGTGAGACACGGCAAGACATCTGGAGCTTTTTGTTCTACCTGGCATGCTGGGCAGAGTGCGTACATTCTTCAGAGCTATAATGGAATCATGGGCGACGTCTATACTTCCGCTCACGAATTGGGCCATGCACTCCATGCCTACCTCGGAACGCGTGCTCAGAAAATGTCGAATTATGAGATTGGGAGCTGCATTGCTGAAACTGGCTCCATCTTTGGAGAGCTCCTACTGACAGAGAAGATGCTTGCAAATGCAAAGACCAAGGAAGAGAAACAAGCTATCCTGTCTATCATTCTTGACGAGTTTGGCGAAGCAGGCTTTCAGGTGTCTGCCCGAGTGTTCTTTGAAACCAGCATGTATGACGCTCTTGAGGACGGAAAGTTCTTGGATGCTGAGAAGATCTCTGATCTTTGGATTGCAGCACGAAGCAAGATTTACGGAGACGCAGTTGAGTGGTTGCCGATAATGCGATATTGGTGGACAATGAAGATGCACTTCTATATGCCCAACTATCGCTACTACAACTACCCATATGTCTACGCTCAACTCTTCGTCTTTGCCATGTACAAGCTGTACAAGGAGCAAGGTAAGGAGTTTGTGCCGAAGCTAAAAGCACTTCTAGCTGCAGGTTCAAGCAGGTCCCCCAGAGAATTGGCAGCAAATATCGGCTTTGACATAACCAAAGAGGAGTTCTGGCAGAAGGGTATTGACCAGTACTCAGAATTCATTGAGCTGTTTGAGGACACTTTATGAAATGTGCTCCCTGCAGATCCGCCGGAATCCTGAGGAATCGATATTCGGCATCCTCTGAATCTACCAATGTAGGGCGGCCAACTAACTGGATTTTCTCATCATGTTCTGGGTGTTTCTGGGTACAGGAATGTCTTTCATCGTGTGAAAGCCGGGTGGCGTGTGGGCAACAATGGGAATCATATTGACCGCCATTGCAGCTGTACCAAAATCACCCATCACACCGCCCTCAATTCTTGATGTTACATTGGGGTATCCTTCAATCTTGATCTCATCATATTCTGGGGTGGCGCCTGCATATGCAATGAAATCCAATGCAATGATAGTCTGATTCTTCTTGCTTCCAACTCCTCTGCTCTTTAGTCCTAGAACATTTCCGGCCTCGATTTTGGCAAATGAAGTTTCTATCTCTTTCTCTGCAATTACTGCCTCAGGCGGGAACTCTTCAAAGCGGTCCAAATTCAAGCCCAAGGCATGGTCAATCAATCGCATCGACTCTACTAATCCGACATGGCCGGTGATTGCACCACTCTCAATTGCCTCAGTGAATTCATTGACTGACATTGAGGTTCCAACCTTCTTCTGAAATGACGCCCTTCTTCTGGCAGAATCAATCACTCTTGTTACATGAATTCCGTCAACTGACTGACAAGGCGCTGTCAGAACTATTGGCAGTAGGTCCATTAGATATCCCGGATTGATTCCAGTTCCCAAGACTGACTTCCCTGCTTCCTTTGCAGCTTTGTCAATCTCTTTTGATAATGCTGGATATTTAGCATATGGATACGAAAGCTCCTCGCAGATAGAAACCACATGCATTCCCGCTTCTAGACACCGAACTATGGTTGGCTTCACCTTTTCCAGCGATGATGATGTGAGAACCAAGGCAGCATCAATAGGTCCTGATATTTCCTCAAAAGCTGCATCAATTGTCGGGTAGATCCTGGCTGTGCTATCTGTCGATATAGTGAGAAAGTCAGCGACAGGCTTTCCATGCAAATCAGGATCTACATCGACCACCGCGATAAGTTGCAGATTGTCACGGCCAATGACAGTTTCAGCAATTGGCCTTCCAATCGTGCCAAATCCAACTTGAAGGACTCTAAATGGTTTTGTCATAAACCCGCTTCAAAATCAACTGCCGTATAATCTTTTGGGGAGAGGAATTGACGTCGATGGAAAGAGCCTTTTGAGGAATGCGCCTCGCTAGGTTCATGTTTCAGATTCGAGAAGCCACTGAGGACGATAGAGAAGGTGCCCTTCGTGTCCTTTGGAAGGCGTTTGAGGGATTTCGAGACCTCGATGAAATGAAGAAGGATGACTGGACCCAATATTGGAATCGGCCTGAGGATAAGGATTGGGCCTATGTGGCAGTGGAGGATGGTCAGGTTCGCGCGTGCCTTTCTTTCTTTGCGAGCAAAAACAATGTCATCCGTGGAGCTCCTCTGAGATTCGGAGGAGTATGGGGAGTAGGAACCGAGCCACACTATCGGAAGCAAGGTATGATTGCAGCATTAGTTCGAGAGTCATTCAACCGAATGTTGGATGAGAAAACAGTTCTTTCCATTTTGGATCCTTTCTTTCCACCATTTTACGAGAAATTCGGGTATGCACAAGCTGAGTCTCGAGTTGTCCACAAATTCAAACATGATAACCTTCGAGAGGTGAAAGGGTCAGAGGAAATATCAACACGTGTGCTTGAAGATCCTGCAGAGGCTCCAAAGGCTCTCAAACTCCAAAAGTCAATGGCAAGATTTGGCTCCCGTGTGTTCTTCCTCGAGAGGTCACTAGAGAATCTGATCAAGAAGAATCACTTTCACATCTTGGAGCGGGATGGGAATCCTGTCGGGGCAATTAAATTCTGGTTCAGAAAAGTAGGTGATTGGGAATTCAATCTCGACATCACAGCTACATCCTTTATCTCCATGGATATTCTGCCCTCAATTGTAGAGCTCGTTTCCAAGTATTCAATTAATGCAAAAGAGGTCAAATGGTACTGCGACCCCGAGATTCCCATTACCTACTTCATGAAAGACCCCGAGGATGCACCAGTAGTTTCTTCTGGGAGAATGATGATGCGTGTCATTGATTTTGAGGCATATTGCACAAGCATCAGGATTCCGTCGCATGCCACAGAATCGATTGTGGTCAAGCTTGTGGACCGTGATTGCGATTGGAATACTGGAGTCTATCTCCTAAGCCCCATTAATGGAAGTCTTGGTGTCGAGAGAGTTACCTCAACACCGGATGTTGTCCTCACTGAACTTCAGCTTTCACGAGTCGTCTCAGGACGCACACCAGCAACAGTACTGAGAGGTCTGGGTGAAATTGAATGTTCAAAAGAATCCGCAATGAACCTAGCATCGATTTTCCCTGAGGAATCATTCGTATCGTACCAGAGGTTCTGAGAATTGAAAGCTGGAAAGACAGTTGGAGTTTCATTCTCGAAAGGAAATGCAACCGTTTGGACATTCTTCAATGCAGTTTCCGCATTCTTTGCAGTACATGACATGTGCAACCTGCGGCTTTTCATCAAGCTTCTCATAGACGCCATATCTACAGACCTTGACACAAGTCCCGCAGCCATCACAACATATCTCATCAATCTTGGTAGGTATTGCACTCCACTCGCAGAGTTTTCGTGAATCAATCCGTGAATCCATATGAATGCTAGTTTAGTGACATATTGCCGCCAACTTGGGAAATATCTTGGACTAGGTAGAACTATTAGCGACATCCGCAAATGACTCTAAGCCCTATGCCTATGCTGATGCTGCACGGAGAGGTGTTCTAATGGCAGTCGAGAAAGAGGAATCTATGTGGCAGAGCAAGATAATGGAGATTGTCAATGACGGTATCATAGTCCTAATTGAAGAGGATGTGATGCTGTCAAATGCTGCCTTTGCCGCCATGCTGAATTACGAAGCAGATGAGCTAGTTGAGGCATCTTTTGAGGACCTTCTTCATCCGTCCTCAAAGCGCTTTGACCGCAACATGATAGATGCATTGTATTCAGGCGATGAACTCACTGCGTTCAATACAAGACTCCAGTCAAAGGAAGGTGACACTGTTCATGTTGAGATTCATCCCGTCAATGTTGTATACGAAGGCGAGGATGCCGTCCTAGCATGCATCAGAGATGTATCAAGAAGGATCGCACTTGAAACAGAGGTTATTGAACTTGAGCAGAGATTCGCATCGTTGTATGATATGTCCCCTATTGCGTATTTCATGCTGAATCGCCAAGGCATTGTTGAGCAGATTAATCAGGCTGCTGAAGAGTTGCTTGGATGTGATGGTAGCGACATTCTAGGAAGAGCGCTATCCGATTTTCTACCAGAAACCGAATCAGATTATGACCCCGGACAAGAGCTAGTTCGCGAAGTCCTTAGGGGCAAGAATGTGAGTGGCATTGAGATACAGATGCAGCGCCCTGATGAACGGATTATATGGGCCAATGTGTCATCGAGGTCTCTCACTGTAGGCGCGGAGAAACCCGTCGAGATCGGACTCATGGCTTTTGATGTAACACATAGAAGAGCTTCAGAATTGAGGATACTCGAGGAGAAACATAGAGCTGACCTCTATTTGGGAATCATGGCAAGCGATCTGAACAATATCAACACAAGTGCGCTTTACTCCTTGGAGTTTCTTAGTACAACCCTTGACCTTACTGAACATCATCAAAAGGTCCTGAATGAAGTCGTGTGGAATATTCGTCGGGCGTCACGAATGATTGCTAACATGAGAGCTATCGT
>JBHLQS010000197.1:0-5273 GCA_048883405.1 Candidatus Thorarchaeota archaeon | reverse complement strand
AGCCACAAACCTTATGCCTCAAATCCGCTTTTGCATTCGTCGTGGGATGAGTTGAGAAGATGGAGTCCACCATAATCAAATCCAAGTATGTCTACAAAATATGCATCATTGGAGCTGAAAGCGTGGGAAAGACTAGCACTGTGAATCGATGGGCCCATGGTTGGTTCAGATATGACTACAAATCAACAGTAGGTGTCCAGCATTCTAGTCGCACACTAACGTTGGGAAAGGGCAAGAATAAAGCGACGATAAAGCTGATTCTATGGGACATGGCAGGCCAAGAGGTCTTCAAAGAATTACGAAAGTCATTCTATGATGGTGCTACGGGACTTGTGCTCATGTGCGATATCACTCGAAAGCGAACCTTCAATCAATTACCAAAATGGCTCAACGAAGCAGATGAGAATATTGGCGAAAGAGTCCCAGTAGTGGTTGTCGCCAATAAGGTGGACAAGAAACCGCATCGTATTGAGGAGGAGGACATTAGCAAATATGCCAAGAGAATTAAAGCCCCCTATGTCCTCACAAGTGCCCTCGACGGTTCGAATATCACAGATCTATTTGCAATCGCTGGCAAAATGGTTCATGAGGAAGCTCAAGGCATAGTTCCAAAGAGGCATGATTGGTCGAAAGAATCACTGAAGAAGACATCAGCTAAGAAGTCAAAATCCTCCAAGAAAGGGATTTCAAAGAAGAAGTCGTCTACAAAAACCTGATGACCTCTTCCAAGCTGTCCACTTCAATATCGGGCTTTTGGTCATACCCCTGAGAATCAAATTGAACAATATCGTCTGGATTGCGGTTCACAAGAATTGTGGTCATTCCAGCGGCGTTACCACCTGCTACGTCTGAAGCCGGATTATCACCAACCATCACCGCTTCATTAGCTTTGAAGCCAAGGATGGTCATCGTTTCTGTGAATATCTCAGGCAATGGCTTTCCAACAACAACAGAGGTGACACCAGTGGCATGTTCAATGGCTGCTACAATCGACAGCTCTCCAATATAGACATCCTCAGTTCCGAGATAGATTCCCTTGTAGTCGTAGCTGCCACTGATGCAGATGAGCTGTGCACCCTCTCGAACCATTTTCGTCGCGAAATTGAGTTCGGCATAAGTGAGACCTCGATCTGCTGCGACAGCCACAAATTCAATTGGCGGATTGTTAACCACATTAAGGCCTCTTGCTACAAAGTCCTCAGTGGCTCCACCCTCGCTGATTACGAGGCATCTTGCACCAGGTGAACGATTGTGTACGTAGGCTGCTGCTGCTGCACCAGCGCTGAAGGTCTTCTCGAGCTCAATGCCAAATCCGACTGATTCCAATACATCATGAATCTGTCGAGAAGATAGACGCCCGATATTTGTGAGAATGGCAGTTGTCTTTCGTTTATCCCTTAACGCGTTCCAAAGACTCATTGCATCTTCGAAAACATCGGGATGGTCAATATCCCTAATGATGGTGTTGTCCACATCAAATAGCCAAAGGCTCTTCTCACGAATATCCATCCTGGACACATATCCTGCTTCGATTAGCCAGTAAAAGAATGTGACTCCAAGGCACAACAGCCTTCCTATTTCTCATCTCGCAATGGAATAACACAGATGAAACTGAATACTTCCGTTCCCTGAGTGTTGTCATAGCCATGAGGATGATTAGGAGGAATGAAGACCACATCGTCCTTCTTCGCCACATCCTTGTTGCTCTCTCCCAACACTTTGGCTTCACCGCTCAGAACGAATATTTCATGCTCTTCACCATGAGCGTGAATTGGGATTATGCCTCCAGGCTGCATCTCAAAGAATCTCATAGCATATGTCCTAGCACCTGTACGTTTTCCAATTAGCCAACGCATCGTCGTCTTGGTAACTCCCGGCAATGGAACTTCAGTTTGTTCACGTTCTTCATAGTTCACAACGTACAATAGCTGCAGCCTCCAGAAAGAAGCGGTTATTGAAGTGTCTGAAAAATCGTCCTATAAAGGTCTTAAGTTAGGTACTGCTTTCACTTGCACCACAGAAAGCTTAATGTGATGAGCCCTTCAATCACCACCATACAGGCGACAATCCCGAACGACCAACATATCAGAAGGGATGCGAATGAGTGACGATGATACGTATGTTAGAGCCAAGCTAACTGAAATCAATGGAGCAATCGAAAGGCTTACACAGATGCTTAACAGAATGATCGATGTCCTCTCAAAAATAACGGAGGTCCAGGACTCCAACTCCGAGATTTCACTAGCAGTTGCATCCAATAGTGAAAAGCTCGACGAACTCTTGGCAAAGATAGAGGACATATCCGCTTCTGGTCTGGCAAGACCTGCAGAAGCTACAACCCTTCAACAGAAAGGAGCTGTTTCGAGTCTGCAGGCAGTACTTGATACTCTAGATTCACAGGTTCGAGAAGGAGTCATTGCCAGCGACCTGTCTATCAAAATAGCTCAAGCAGCCAGCACTCTCGAGCAAAGAGGTGGACTAGGCCAGCTTGTTGTGAAAATGCAGAGATGGGTGAGAATTCTAAAGACATACGGAAGAGTGGATCCCATCAATCCGTCCGACGTTCAGAAACTCAGGAATGATCTCAAGGACTGGCAAAAGGAAGTATCTCAAGTACGATAAAATGCGCATTTCGAGATGCGCGCGCTTCCAGAACTGCATCCTTATTACCCTTTAAAAGCGGACAAAATCTGGTGAATACTTAATAACAATCCCGGCGAGGTTGAACTATCCCTTGGCTGGGAGAATAAAGGGGTGCGCATTGATGTTGCCTAACGACTGGGAAAACAGCGTAAGAAAAAGCATTGAACAGTTCCCTGAACCGCATAGAGAAAAGATACTGGCAGCCTGGTATGAATGGCTCCAGACAAGTCCTGAAGCACCTTATTACAAAAGCTGGTCTGAGTATTCAACCAGAATTGATGACCAAGAAGCACTCTACACAGAAACTAGAGTCTATCTCAAAAGAGTCACTAATGCGCTTCGAGAGTTTGAGGTTCCATTGACTAACTGGCAAAAGATAGCAAAGGCCCTAGCAGCTGTAGCAAGTGTGTTTCTGGTGATTTTTCTAGCCCTCTCAAGAGTGATGCGCGGAGCCGAATGAGTAGATCAAATTACTCAGCCTTCCAGAGAGGCCTACTTATATTGTCGCTCTTAAGAAGCTTACAAGAACAAAGGTGTCAATATTAGCAGTACTACCAAGTTCCATGCAGGAGAGAATTAGTGAGGCAGTAGAGGCAATTCGTGCCTCGCGCAAAGTCCTCGCAGTCTCGCATATTGACGCCGATGGAATTAGTGCTCTCTCAATTGTCGTGAAGATGCTAGAGAGGGAGGGCAAAGATGTTGTTTGGCGAAACATCCATCAGCTGAACTCGGAAACTATCATTGATGTTGAAGAGCTAATCAAAGAGAACAAGCCAGACCTCTTGGTCTTCAGCGACCTTGGAACAGGACAGATGAGGCTGATCAAGGAATCGATCGCTACGAAGAACAGTGTTGAACGAATAATCGTGCTCGATCATCATCTGCCGCACGAGGAGGTTGAGATAGAAAGAAGTGTAGATTCAATAATAGAGATTAATCCGAACAATCACGGACTCGACGGAGGATATGACATATCTGGAGCAGGGATCGCGTTCTTAGTAGCATATGCCCTCTCTAATGAGAATGTGGACCTCACAGAATTGGCAATTGTAGGTGCGACAGGAGACCTGCAGGATTACTACGGCAAGGGATTCCAAGGAATAAACCAAGAGATTGTCCAGCTAGGCGAAGAATCGGGATACATCAAGGTAGGAAAGGATCTCACCTTTTTTGGCATTAATACAAGACCTCTGCCCTATTTGCTTGAATATGCTACAGAACCCTATCTACCGGGGATTACCGGAAATGAGGCAGCATGCTATGGCGTCTTTGAGCAACTGAAGATACCAGTAAAGGATACTGATGACAATTGGAGGATTTGGGCTGGATTGCCGAAGACGGAGAAGCAGGTAGTCATTCAATATCTAATTGACTATATCATTGAGGTCTACGGTGATCCAAGAATTGCAACAGGAATAGTTGGGGACGTCATCACATTAATCGGTCGGCCCGAAGAAACTGAAATGCGTTCTGCAAAGGAATTCTCAACTCTTCTGAATGCCTGTGGCCGGAATAGACAGCCACATGTTGGAGTCGAAATTTGCCTCGGGAATGAAGATGCATATCAAGAAGGTACTGCGCTTCTACAACAACATCGTGCAAATCTTGCAGCTGCTTTGAGAAGGCTAGAAGAAAACAAGTATACTGAGATGGAGGGAATGTACGTAGTTAGGGACCCACTCACTTCAGATACAATCATTGGTATTGTCATAGGTATGGCTCAAGGCTCTAGAATCGTGCCAATAGACAAGCCAATCATTGGAGTCAGCACTAACAGCACTGAAGAAAGCCAGCTCATCAAGATATCAGGTCGGGCAAGGCAGAGCCTCGTGAACAAAGGTATCAATCTCAAAGAATCATTTGTCCGGGTTGGTGAGCAAATTAATGAAGCAATAGGTCGGGAAGTTGTGGAGGCGGGCGGACACCCAATGGCAGCGGGTGCATTTGTCCACGCTGACTACATCGATGACTATCTGGACCTGGTATCGATAGATCTTGTTCTTTCAAGAATCCTCCTAAGAAAAGATGCACTCATGAAGGAAATTACAGAAAAAAGACAGGAAGGGGGATAGGACCCCCTCTGGAGTGTATATTCCGTACCGGAATTAGTATTCCTCAGCGGTGAGTGAAGCTCCGATGATGCCTGGTACGAACAGGAGCGCAAAAGACACACCAAGATCGATTGCTATGTTCTGTGCCAATGTGGCCATCGCGTCTAGGTCGGTTGCGGACAGTCCCATTGTAAGAACAACATATCCAACAAAGAAGAGGCCTATAGCAATCAGAGAAACAAAGAGCATTCTCACGCCACTCTTTGAAATCAGCCCAGCAATGAATCCGGCGACTCCTAGTGCCACAAGTGGTGTGTACACACCGGCTATAGCAAAACTGTATGGAAAGATGAGCTGGCCGAAAAGGAGCCCACCCTGTAATTGCACCCAATCAGTCAGACCGGGCGAATTCAGAGCGGTTTGTATCGCGGCTAGATCCAGACCGAGGATTTGAAAGGCACCAATTAGGATAGCAACAACTAAGGCGATCAAAAGCGCCATAATAGTTCTGAACATTGTCGATAACACGTCCTATGTGTGTAAAGTAATAGGTACATCTAGCGTGGCGCATCTATGCTT
>JBHLQS010000196.1:0-5281 GCA_048883405.1 Candidatus Thorarchaeota archaeon | reverse complement strand
TTGTTTGGCCTAAAGAGAATAGGGAAGTACCTGACCGACTCTGAACTGAGAGAGGCATATTCCGAGTTCAAGGAGTCTGAGAACACGGCATTCCGTCTCATACTCAATGCAATTCTATCAGAGGGTTGGCTAGTGCCCCTATCACAACCACTTCTTGCTGCTGAGCTGGGACGTGAACTAGGCTACACCAATCTAGAACTTCTCAAAGAGTTGCTGTCCCTACTTGTGAGTCGTGGAGTTGTAAATGAGGATAACGGGCTCTACTCCATAGGGCAAGTGAAGACAGAGCCCATCAGACCTGAAGATGTCGGCACATTGATGACTAACTTCTATTATGACTGCGCAACCTTTCTCCCAGATGCTCTAAGAGGGATGACCGTGCCCCTAGCTAAGGTTCCTCGTGTCGTACTTGAGTCTGTATTTAGCAGCAAGGTCACCGAGATAGGTCGGGGAGTATTATTGCGATCGTTCTCTCCGAAGAAGACTCGGGAAGTCGGTGTGGCTGCTTTTGCAGACGTAGGTCTTCCGTTTGCGCTACGGCAGGTCAATGAAATCCTCAGTCCAGATACGATCCATGTCTTCATCAGTGACTTCAGATGGCTGCCATCGTTTGCATCAGTCCTTCGGCTCTTGTCAGAAGAGGACTTTACAGACAAAGTCCAACCTCACCTCTATGGACTCGATGTCGATATGAATCTGGACCTTTTCTACGGAGAGGAGTTTTTCGCATGGATGCCAGACAACCTAGATGCAAATATCGAGAGAATATCCGCTATGGTAAAGCCGGGTAGTCGAGTAATTACAAACGACCCCACTTACATCCAAGAGCAGCCACATTCAAGTGCCGCATATATCCTCATGAAGACCATCGACGGTTATCCCCAGCCTCTTGAGCGGAGCAGATTGAGTAATGTCTTTGAACAACATGCCCTGCGGGTGCAGACTATTGGAGACAACTGGGTGATTGCGGAAAAGGAGACATCAGTCAAATGAGTGGGGGCAACACTGTTAGAGAGCTGTTTGTGATTCATTCAGGCGGTATTCCAATCAATCACGTTGGAACAGGAACTGTTGAGGTGGATGATGCCCTCCTAGGAGGTCTACTAGCCGCACTAAGCGAGGTTGGACTGACCTTGGGTCTGTCTGAAGATGGGGCTCTTGAAGCAATCGATTTTCGAGGATATCATCTTGTATATGCCCGAACAGTGAATGCTCTGATTGTTCTACTGACCAGTGATGAGTCAGCGGACTTCTACAACAGGAGTCGTGGTGAGCTTGAAGCGATAGGGAGAGACCTTGAGTCGCGAGGATTGCTTGAAGACCCCAACATTCGTACGCCTGATAAGCTCGCAGAGATTACTCATACAATCACACGAAATGCACGAGGAATCTTTGCCAGGCAAAACGATGTCTTCATCTGGAATGAAGGCCACACATTTCGGCTTGCGGAGAGTGCCAATGAGAGGTGGAGCGGCGAGCATCTGTTTCGCAACTATCTAATGCTCTCTCCGCTTAGTAAGGCGTTAACCATACCAGCTGCAGATCTGAGACGCATATGTCAACGTCTTGCAAGTCTTAGAAAACCATCTGAGCTAATAAATGACCCAGAGTTGAGTGTCAAAGACTCCCAAGTGATAGAGGACACTGTAAGGTTCATGCATCTCTACGGTCTTGTCCATTGCTACGGTTCAAGTATTGCGGAGTGAGGAGCAAATCGTATGAAGACTCTTGGAGGAACCGATGGACCTCAGGACAGAATAAGATCAATCTATAGTAGCACTGCAAGGTATTATCGGATGCTTCTCAAGACCTATCGCATTCTAGGTGTCAATCTCGATAATTGGCGTATTCGTGCAATCTCAAGACTGCCCGATCTAAGCCATCCAAGGATTCTAGATGTGGGAGTTGGCACTGGAGATAACCTGCTGCATCTTATCACAAGATTCCCTGATTATACTGAAATTGTTGGCGTTGATTACACGAGGGAGATGCTCCTCAGAGCTCAGAAAAGAGTCAGAGAGAACGCGTGGAAAAATGTGCATCTTGTCGAATGTGATGCTCGGGAGATGCGAACCTGTATCCAAGGCGAGTTTGACCTAATCATCTCTACATATTCACTTTCGATAATCCCTAACTCCCCCCGCGTGCTAGATGAAATCAGTAAGCTAGCTTCTAGCGATGGCTACATCCTACTTCTTGACTGTCAGAAGTTCAAAGGGCTTCTTCGATTATTCAACCCTCTGGCAATCTTTCTCTCGACCAAGCTTGGCGGAAATTCGGAAACCTACTCTGTTCCAGTTAGTGACATTGCATCTCAGATGTTCCAACCAGTCAGACGCAGACTCTTGTACTCTGGGCTTTTCTATGAAGACCTATACAGATTCAGACGATGACAAGATTAGCCCATCATGTCTTTTCGAAGACAAAGACATCATAGCTCAGGTTTCTTGAGGTGATTTGCTTCTCAATCAGATCGAGAACTCTCAAAATGTCATCACGTCTTTCAACAAGATATCTGTCATCATCTGACAGAGCAGCCCCGCTCAGATTGACACGGTTTCGAACCTTTGCTGTCATATCATGAAGCAGATTTCCGTGTAGAGTTGAGTTTCTCAGCTTGAAACCTACATCTTCAAAGAGCTCAACATAGCCGCTGAATGGTAATGCATCGGCCACACAAGCCACTCTTCCTAATAGCCCTTTCAACTCATCGTCTAAATCATCGCGATTCGAGAGAGTCACATCAGAGATTCCCAGGATCCCTTCATTCTGCACAACTCTTGACACTTCAGTTGCTGCAGACTTCTTGTCATGAAATGTGCAAATTGCACACTCGCTGATTACATGAGTGAACTCTCCCTCCTCAAAAGGGAGGCTACCCGCAAGTCCTGTGCTGAACAAAACCCTATCTGACCATTTCAGGTCCCGTGCTTTTCTTTTCGCTTTCTCAATCAAGTCAGTCCCGATATCTAATCCGGTTACAGCGCAACCAAAATGCTGAGAAAGAAAGACTGCAGTTGTTCCATCTCCACATGCGAGGTCAAGGACATGGGAGCTATGATTAATACGCATTTTTTCTGCGAGAAGAGAAGTGAGTGCAAGTCCTCCTGGGTGAAAGACACCGTCGAGAAGCCGTACAACTAAAGGATGGCTGTAGAAATCAGCGCAGCATTCACCAACAATTGACTCATCAGACCTCTGACTGTCTATGATTAACCCCTCCGTCGATTATGAATGAGGTTGTAGTTGCAGAACGGTACTAGCTTGCCATCAGGTCGAATAACATGTATACAGCACTTCTGTGCTCTTTCTAGCTGGTATGTATTCCTATCCATGAAGGAATGGACGCTAATGGATTTCACCGACTTCTTGAGAACCTCAGGAAGGCTCATCCCACATGCGTTGCAGAAGGCCTCCAGATTAGATTCGGATCCGGGGACAGCGCGTGTCGAGAACAGCTTCTCAAATGCATTATTGAGGAGTATTTTCTCGCTCACTAAGGTGCGATTCTCTGCATAGTCCATGTATTCGTCCACATCGACTAGGTCGGTCAGAGGCGTAACAGCTCCATTCTCCACCAATATGTAATTGATTGCTGTACAGTGTGGGTGAGGACAGGGAATTGGTCGGAAGTCGGTAGCCTCAATCCGGCTCTCTGTTTGCGCCTCTACTAAATCAAGAATCTCAGGGACAGACAATGTTTGAAGTGGATGAGAAGTCGTGATACGGCCTGTTAGTGACACCGGTTGAAAGTTCACACCAAATACCCTTGGTTGAGCCAATGCATAATCTATGAGGTTTCCTATCTCATTGTCATTGAGGCCTTTCGCAAGAGTTGGGACTAGCACAGTTGTCATTCCGCTTCTGTTACAGACTTCAACAGCCGCTTTCTTAATATCTGTCAAATCTCTCCCACGCAATTCCATTGACACATCAGGTCTTAAGGTATCAAACTGCAGGTAGATTACAGGATCAATCTGTGCCAACTCGACAACATATTCCTCCTCCAAGAGCTTCAGTCCGTTCGTAGAAATCGCCACATCTTCAATTCCAAGGCTCTTGCCATATCTCACAATCTCAATCAGCTCAGGGTGGAGTGTTGGCTCTCCCCCACTGAGCTGCAGGATTTCTGGCTCTGTTTCACAGGAAACATACTGATTAATCATGTCTGCAATCTGAGTGAAACTAAGATGGTCCCCATAGGGGGCTTCAGCAAAACACACATTGCATTTCAGATTACATTGTCCAGTTATCTCAATAATCCCAATGCAGGTGTGTTGCTTATGACTCGGACAGATTCCGCAGTCATTTGGGCATCCCTTGTACTTCTCACTAGTCCATTTGAAAGGCTTTGTACCGGGTCGGTCATATTTGGCTGACCATTTCCAATATTCCGCATCTGAAGAAACCATTGCCTTCGAAGTTCCATGTTCAGGGCAAATCTTCTCGACAAAGACGTGACCGTCATTGATGACTTCGACTGCCTTGACCAAACGTCCACATTTGGGGCACATCCCAGTCATCACGTTTGTCCTCACTCAATTTGCGTTCTACCGCTATTCTGAGGACTTCAAGTATTTGTGGGTATATGCGGAATACTCCCTGATCCATACCATCTACCAGTTCTGTCCGCTTGCGGCGTCTATCTCATCCAATCAATGTAGATGACCACAAAGGTGAGTACTCCAAGCACAATTTTGAATGTGTTAAGGAACTCACCCAACTCTGGAACTCCGCCCATCATAAGCGAGAAGAAAGGTACCATTCCCATAATGATTAAGATTAATCCTATCGTCAATAGCCACATCTTGCTATTGATCTTGGCAATATCGCCTTCGAAAAATGCAACAAAGATGTTGATTAATCCCACAATGATTTTGACGGCACCAAATGGGAGTGGAGGTATTAGTGCCATGATTTCAGGCACGAACGCAATGGCTCCGAATATTATCAGAGTAATCGCATTAATCCAGAGCCATAACCGAGATTCTGTCAGATTCATGAAATCGCCTTGTAACGATAGTTAATATATTCTATATAACTCTTGTCAGAAAGGTGAATCTGAAACCAGTTCTCCTCACCGCTCGGTATATATCCATGTACATCAAGAACTGTAGTGCTATCACAAATAGGTGAGAGAGAATATGGCGACTGATGATCAGATGCTGGAAGAATTGAAAGAGATCAGGAAACTCTTGACCCCGCCAGAGCCCAAGCCGCCTCCGGAGGGATTCATTAATGAGTTTACGACCTTCCTTTCAAAGTACAAGGTTCTTGGACT
>JBHLQS010000195.1:0-5284 GCA_048883405.1 Candidatus Thorarchaeota archaeon | reverse complement strand
ACAGCAGTTTCCAGCTCCACACCATTGAAGAAAAAGGTGCCATCTCCGCTGACAATAAACACATCTCTCTCAGGGTGAGCAGTCTTTGCAGCCAATCCGATTGGCAAACCGGCTCCCAAATGACCGAGGGGGCCCTGTGCTCCAATAATCTGCCCAGGATATTCTGCTCTTAAGTAGAGAAATGCCCAAGCAGTTGTGTCTCCCCCATCTATGATGAACATGCTCTCTGGACCTGCGAACTCTCGAAGTTCCCGCATAAGTCGATCAGGTCTGATTGGCACTTCCACCGGGTCTGCTTCCTCGTCGAAGCCTTCGACAATCATCTGGTACCCCGCTCTGACCTGATTGGCGAATGCTGCATCGGGTCTCTCAATCTTGGATGCCTTGGCGTAATCAAGCATTGAACGCATAACCGCCTGAGCATCTCCCACAATTCCCACTTCAACAGGTCTGTTCTTCCCGATGACAGATGAGTCGATATCGACATGGATTACTTTGACATCTTCCGCGTAAATAGCTGAGTCAGTGCCAAAGCCAAGGAAGCTGTCAAATCTTGCTCCAATTGCAAGCATCACATCTGCTTGGCTCAGGAATAGGTTTGCCTGTGCTACTGCATTGCCAATGAACAGGTCATGACTTTGCGGAATGCATCCAAGGGCAAGAAACTCGCAGGCTACAGGGATGTTCATCATCTCAGCGAGATTTACTAGCTCCTTTGCAGCGCCGGACCAATAGACTCCGCTACCTGCCAGAATCACTGGGCGCTCTGCACCTGCGAGCAGTTCTACTGCTTTCTTTATGCTTTCAGGATCTCCTGTAGTTCTTCCTGTGGGTCGGAATGAATCAGGTGTGAAATCTATGTCAGTACCGGAACTCGACTGTATGTCCTTTGGAATCTCCAAGACTACAGGCCCTTTCTTTCCAGACATAGCTTCAGAGAATGCCATTCGAACATACTTCCCCACCTGCTTCGGATTTCTACATCGAGCAGCCCATTTGGTGAACGGCTCCACCATCTTCACCGCATCAATGTCCTCGAAGGCATCCATCTCTGACATATCCACAGGCGCGGCAGAGGTGATCGCGACCATCGGACTTCCAGCCTGATAGGCTTGAACTAGAGATGGCATGAGATTTACGAGACCTGGCCCCATTGGGACAAAACAGACGCCCGGAGTGCGTGTGACCCTTCCCCAGCCGTCCGCCGCATTCCCTGCGGCTTGTTCATGCCTGACGGCTACCACCTTTACTCCTTTATCGATGAGTTCATCGAGGATTGAGAGGATAGATGCGTCTGCTAGGGTGAATACTGTATTGACGTTCTCTGCTATAATTGCTCTTGCAGCGACCTGAGCGCCAGTTGGCTCAGTCACTGGGTCAATACCTCCTCTTCGACCCGACCCATATCAATTCCAGCAGTTTCCGGCAGAGTGAATGGAAGGCCCACCATTAGCACAAATCCTATGATTGCCAACATCATACCATAGGAGAGACCGACCATTGTTGCAAGGATTCCAACGAACCACCCGCCAAAGGATAGGCCTCTTGCCAGACTAAATATGACAGATGTCGCAGCTGCTCTGGACTCAGTTGGAAACATCTCAGAAGCCCATACTCCGAACAACGCATGACTACCAAAACCAGCCGGGATGATGAATAGGGCTGCAACTGCTAGGTTTCGTTCTGGGATGAGTATAGCAAATACTCCTAGCATTATAGTCGCGATGAGACCAATGATGGCGGAGAGCACGAAGCTCAATCGCCTTCCAACCTTATCACTCAACAATCCAAACGCCGGCAATATCAGCATAGCTACTAGAGATATCAAAAGGACAATGGTATCTGCTTCGGAGGCACCATATGATAGTTCAACCTCCAGAAAGGTGGGCCCCCAATCCACAATCGCATGATATGCAAACTCGGCAGCCCAGAATAGCACAACGGCTAGCACCAATAGTTTGCCCAGTCCCTGTCTAAAGACCTGGCTGATACCCGTTCTCAGTGGGACGTCTGCCTCTCTCTCTTCATCGCTTAGCCGTTGCCAGAGCATCGATTCAGGCATTGCAAAGTAAAGCAGCAAAATGACTGGGACAGCAATTAATGCAACCAAGAATGTGTTTTGCCATCCATAAACAGGTGCAATTGTAATCGCTGCGACCGCAGACAGGATGTATCCAAGTAGAAACATCGAATGCATCAGGCCACCAAAGAATCCTCTTCGCTTGGGCGAGAACACCTCTCCAAGTAGTGCATAGGCAATGCCCCATGATACGCCCATACCAGATAGAATACGCAGAATGGCGAGTACCTCGAAGCTGGGTGCAATTGCTGTCAATGACGTGAGTATTGCATCCCAGAGGACCGAAAACAGCAGCAGGTTCTTCCTACCATATCGATCTGCTAGATTTCCAAACAATACCGCTCCGGGAACAGTGGCAACGTACTGCGCTGAGAATACAAAACCAACTGCAGCTTCGTCAACTCCCCAAGTTGCCATAATTTCTGGAGCTACAAAGTTAATGAGAGTAAGTCCTACTGCATCAAATGCCCATCCAAGAGCACAGGCAATGAATACCAGTACTTTCTCCTTTCTGCTATAGCTATCCTGCGTCATAATCTCACATCACTCTCTCTCTCGCCTATCTGGGACTGAAACTTCGTAGGTCGTTATCCATCATAAAGACCTTTTGGACAAATTGAGGCTGCAAAACGCTACGTATTTAGTACCCTTTTAGTAGACTCTTCAAACCAAGAAGTCCGCGCAAGGAGGAAGAAGAGTGTCGACATTAGACTCGATTAAGAACCATGTTCACCATCTAGCAGTAGAGATTGGCCCAAGAGGCTCCACAACCCCTGAAGAGAAGAGAGCTGCTACATATGCAGAAGAGGTCTACAGGGATTTGGGGCTGACTCCAATCACTGAGGAATTTACGAGTGCAAAATCAGCTTGGAGGCCTTTCACACTTAGTACTTTTTTGGTGCTTCTGTCTGAGTTGGTCTATCTTTATGGCGGCCTAGTGGGTGCCGTGATTGCCTCCCTCGTTACTGGAGTAATGATAGTTTCCCTTGTTCTAGAATTGTCATTCAAATCTAATCCTCTTCGTTGGATTCTTCCAAAGGCACGGAGCCAAAATGTCAGCGCAGTGATTGAGCCCGCCTCCGAGGTGAGGCAGACAATCGTCTTGGTAGGACACCTAGACACGCACAGGACTCCTATTTCCCATAGGTCTCTGCGATGGTTCTCCATCTTCAATAGGCTGACAACATTGACTTTTATCAGCGCAATTCTAATGTTTGTCCTCTTTCTGATTCGGCTCTTTCTTGTCTTTGAGCTGCTTGTCTATGTCACCATCATGCTTTCCATCCCAGTGCTCATACTCTTCCTCATGGCATTTACCGCTGACTTCACACCCTATACTTCTGGTGCAAACGACAATGCAACTGGAGCCGCCATGATAATGGGTTTGGCTGAGAGGGCAACGAATGAACCATTGCAGAATAGCCGAGTCTGGGCCGTGAATGTCGGATGTGAGGAGGTTGGGGCATACGGGTCGGCAGCATGGCTTGATTCTCATCTTGATGAAATTGGAGATGCGGTGTACCTGACTCTGGACAATATTGGTGGACCTGGAGCTGGTCCCTGCTATCTGACTAGGGAAACTCTGATTTTCCCGTTTGCATACGATCCCGGGCTTATAGCACTGGCTGATCGCCTGGCAGAAGAGAATCCTCAGCTCAAAGCGTACTCGGGGGAGCAGAAGGCAGCCTACACTGACGGAGCAATTGGCATCAAAGCTGGGTTGAGCTGTCTGACTTTCGTGGGTTATACCCCGGAAGGTGTCATTCCGCATTGGCATCAGCAGAGCGATATCTTCGAGAATATAGACTGGGATGTAATGGACCGAACGTTGAAATTTGTATGGCTCCTCATGCAAGCTATTGATGCCAAAGTTGCATGACTAACCACGAAACTCTGCCTTGACCTGTTCCATGAATTCGGAGTCTGTGAACAAATCAATTGCAGTCATGGCCAGTGCTTTAGCAGCGTTTAGCATTGCTTCGTGTCCTCGTTCCGAAACGGAGGCTTCCGCGAACTCCCTCGAATGACCTGCCACACTCTTGTCGCATATCGAGATGTATGGATGAATTGCAGGCACAACTTGGCTCACATTACCTATGTCGCTAGAGCCCCCGCTTCCTTCAGGCAATTCAGTCATTGGTTCGCCGATAGCCTCCAGATTTTTGCTCCATGCCTCTCCCATTGCTTTGTTCATCTTTCTAGACTGATAGGATGGTTCGACAATCTGGAAATTGAGAGTCGCCCCTGTCGCACTTGCTGCTCCCTTGGCACAATTCTCAACCTTTCTTACCAGTATAGCACAGTAATCATCGTCTGGAGCCCGAACATAGAAGTCTGCAGCGGCATAATCCGGTACGATGTTGGGCTTTACTCCGCCGTGTGTGATGACTCCATGAATTCTGGACATGCTTTTGATGTGTTGCCGTAAGGCATTGATTCCGTTGAAAGTCTGAATGACTGCATCTAGCGCATTGATTCCTTTCTCTGGACTAGCAGCCGCGTGAGAGGATTTTCCGTGAAACTCAATCTTGACCTCAGTAAGGGCAAGACCCTGCCTGCCAACAACTGTATATCCTGATGACGGGTGGAACATCATCGCAGCGTCGATATCCTTGAATACCCCTGCATCGACCATGGCAATCTTTCCGCCGATGTCTTCCTCTGCAGGGGTGCCGAGGAATATTAGCTTGCCAGGTAAGTCCTTTTTGATATTTCCAAGTGAAAGGCAAGCGCCAAGTGCAGCGCTTCCGATCAGATTGTGTCCACACGCATGACCTATCTCTGGCAAGGCATCATATTCTGCTATTATGGCTATTGATGGTCCATCCGATTTATCAGGATGAAGTGCACGAATTGCAGTTTCCATACCTGCTACTCCCAGCTCAACTTCAAACCCAGCTCTTTCCAACTCATCCGCAAGGCGACGACTAGCTTTGATTTCTTTGAATGCAATCTCTGGATTGTCATGCATCTCCCTGCTGACATCAATCAATAGCTCACGATTCTCCTCAACGAGGGCTATTGCCTTGTCTTTCCACATGGTCATCCTTTGTGATGCGAGCAATCTGCATCTTGAAGTTTCCCATACGCGTGCACAACTGTTGTTTTGGTGTTGCGCCTATTCGTTCAAATGGCTCTCGAAACCAAAACCTCTATATTTAGTATAAAATTCCAGTTCGACGGAGCTCTGCATATGACCAAGGC
>JBHLQS010000194.1:0-5296 GCA_048883405.1 Candidatus Thorarchaeota archaeon | reverse complement strand
AAGCCTGAGTGTGATACTTGCACCCCTACTGAAACAGTATCAGGAAGCCCCTCAAGGTAAGTCTTGATTTCAGCGCCCAGTATTGTCTGCACTCCAGACCTTACTCCAAATTTGACATTAAGTCCTGCACGGTAGCCCTTCACTCCTTGCAGCTCTCTAGCGAAGTCATATACATCTCCTTTCACTGGCGCCTGGAAGAATTCCTCAGCATCAATAGCAGGGATTCTGAATCCGTTGACGAATCCTGCCACTCCAACAACAACGTACAGAATGATAAGCAGTAGAAGTGAGTCTATCAAAGGATCAAATAGGGGTATGGACAATGTCAGGAAGTAGGCGGATAATAGACCCAAGGCAAAAGCCATCAGGAGCAGACAGAAGAAAATGGCAGAGCCCCCAGGATTACCATAGAGATGGCCATAAGCATCCTCATATTCCTCAACTGTCTGTTCATAATCTGTGAAGCTCATCCAGACCTTTGTTTCTTCCCAATCTCCCGGAACATAGTCAATTGCACGTTTCGAGAGTGCGCCAAAAGCGGTGGAAATAAGCAGGACGCCTACTGGAACGACCATGAAGAGATAGAGGCTTATCTTTTCATCAGTAGGATTAGAGAATTTCAAAAAGGCGGCAATAGCAATAATGACTATTAGCACAATCGCGAATGCCTTGTTCACAGCACCTTGCCTCTGATAACTAACTATCTCGTCTTCAGCCATTGTCATCAGCCCTACTACTCTGATTTGGGGTATAATTGTTGAGATAAGCTAATCGATTGAAGGAGGAGAATCATCACTGGACACTATGTCAATGCCAAGATCTTCCATCAATTCATCCAGAATCTCATTGCTCCCATTCTCTTCAACATAAGCTGTGATGCACCATCGTACTATTCCTTCCAACTGTTTCAACTCATCTCCCAACTCAAGCTCCATCATTCTTTTGGATGATTCGCCCTCCACAGTGGAAGATATGGTGCCAAAGGCTGTCATTGGAGGAGAGGTATCTCCAACAGTGACCTCGACCTTTGCGAGTGCTTCGATTCCCGCTATTCGACCTATAGCAGCTGGACTGCGAAATGCATAGTATCCCCCAGCTTCGCCAATTGAGAAGACTACACCAACCATTGCTAATCCAAGTGTATGTTCCAACAGCATACAGGCTGCTCTCAAGCGATCCGGATTCTCATAGTGAAAGTGCTCACTCGCTTCATTAGAGACACTACGATAGAAGTAGGTCGTCAATAGAATTCCGAAAACCAGCTGTAGTCCGCCGTAGGTAAAAGGAAGGATAAATACAAGACTGACTGAAACGGCTGCAAGTGCCATTGGAACCATGATAGCCATAATCAATACAACAGTTGAAGCAATCAGAAGGCGTTTATCACTCCTTGAAATCAGATGAGAATACCCCGAACGATAGTCAGCCATCATTGCTGCATATTCATCATATTGAAGCTCCCGAGTTTGAAACTCCCAGGAGATATCGGGATTAAGGTATACCTGCCGCTTCATTGTTCTGGCAATCAGCCAAAGAATTGGAGCTATTGCTATCATTATGGATATCGAGTAGGCAATCCAGATGAGCGGATTTGAGTATAGACTGACCACGAGATACGATGAGGCTTCAACACCAGCAAAGGACCAAATGACTAGGACTGCAAAGAGCAGAATGTAATATGGCAAGAGTGATGAATAGGTCACAGGCTCATCTGTCACTGTCAATCCTCGAAATCAGTTTGAAGTCCTTATTGTTGAGTATTATGGGTGTAGACTAAACAACGCCAAGGTCTGCCAAGAGAGAAACGATTTCATTTGACTCTCCTCGAAGCTGTGAGAGCTCTGACAACACAATTGCCACTGCATTCTCTGTCACGAGGCGTACATCTCTGACTCCCAATTCCTTCACCTGAGATGGTACAGGAAGACGCACGTAGTAGCCAGTATCTTCTACATCCGTATACTTCCGAAAATTGCGATCGGTTGAAACCCACCACCAGACTACCTGGCCATGCTCTTCACTCTCATAAAGTCGACATAGCACTCTTGCTATTGCCCTAAGGTCCTCGGACCAAGACTCGATATAACCATCATGCTCAAACCCAGAGATACGCATGACAATTCGGGGCTCTCGATATATGCGAAAACCCTCATGGATCGCCTTATCCATGACCAATCGGATTTGACTGATTCCAGGAACCTTGGACTGGACATTTCCAAGCCAGAGTGCCTCTCTGATCAACGGGAGCGCGAAGTCTTCTGATGCTTCACTGGATGTAGCAAAGAACGCTCCGATGGAAGCGACGGCATGGTTGAGAATCAATGCAGCAGGAATTATGAGTTGAGCCAATTGCAGAACGCTGGAGTCAATAAAGGATAGATAGAATGGTATGCTGAATATCAACATAATCACAATGAGAGGAAGGTGATATGTCCAGTAGTTGCTTCTAGCCTCAAGTCGCCTATAGTCATGATGGTATTCCTTGACCATTTCAGGAACTTCTTCAAGCTTCAATTGAATCGGCTGGAACTCCCAGTCAGGTGGCGTATATTCTGCTATGTGTTTCTTGGTGTACCAACCGATGGAATAGGCGAAGATTGCGAATAGCGTTGGGAACCCGAGAAACAAAGCAAGCACCAGAACCAAATCGAATGGGAGTGGCAAATACATTGATGATAGAATAATCCCTACTGCCAAGTTCAAAACGATACCAACAATGAAGGCGATGATGAAGTTCCAATCCGACTTATACACAACTGGACTAGCAGACATCTCTCCATCGACTCATCTATTCGAACTAATGTTCTCTTTAAGGATTGCTGATTCAGGACAAAGGATTTTCTGCCAGAGAGCAAGCTTTATCAATTATTATTCTAGCATTATTAACAATAATTAATTTTGTTGTGGGATGGCAATCATGATAAAAATAGGGGACAAAGCCCCAGATTTCAAGACAAAAACCGAGAGTGGAGATGAATTCAAACTCAGCGCGCACAAGGGAAAGAAGGTATTTCTCTACTTCTATCCTAAAGACAATACAACAGGATGCAAAGCTGAGGCTTGTTCAATTAGAGACAGCTACAATGTGTTTGAAGGAAACGATATTCCAGTCTTTGGAGTGTCAGGAGGAACAGCCAAGTCGCACCAGAGTTTCAAGGATAAGAACGATCTCCCATTTCCACTTCTTATGGATGAGAATTTCGAGATATCAAAGCTCTATGACGTCTACCAGACCAAAAAGATGTACGGGAAGGAATACCTAGGAATCGTTCGAACAACCTTCCTCATCGATGAGGATGGTAAAGTGGAGGGAATATTCGGTGGCCCAGAGGGTATCGAGAAGGTCAAGACCAAGGATCATGCGAATCAGGTCATCAAGTTCTGGGGCCTTAAGCTGTAGGAGCGGATGTCATGTTACGCGTAGGCGACGACGCTCCAGATTTCGAAACCGAAGACGACACAGGTAACAAGTTCAAACTCAGCGATTACCGGGGAAAGAAGATAGTCCTGTACTTCTATCCCAAAGACTTCACGCCCGGATGTACTTCTGAGGCATGCTCTCTTCGCGATAGCTATCAGATATTTGAGGGGTCTGGAATTCCAATCTTCGGAATCTCGGGAGGATCAGCAAATCTGCACCAGAAATTCAGAGGGAAGTACAATCTTCCTTTCAACATACTGATGGATGAGGATCTTGAGATAGCCAAGCTCTATGGAGCTTATAGCAGATTGAGCGTCATTGGAGCTGGCGTCAAGCGAATAACCTATTTGATTGATGAAGAGGGCAAGATTGAAGCGATCTTTGGAGGTTCTGAGGGGCAGGACAAGGTACGCTCATCTGAACACGCATCTCAGATTATGGACTACTGGGGTCTCAAGCTCTAGGCGCGCTCATGTTGTCTTTGTGGGCGAGCCACTGTACTCAAGTAAATGACACTTTCTTCCTCACCATCAAGGTCTAGAAGCTGGTTCAGCTCATCGTCATAGATTGCTCCAATCTGACATGTGCCGTAACCGAGTGCTTCTGCAGCCAGGGCCAGATTCTGCGCTATATGACCCGCATCGAGGAATACATATCGATAGGCACGTTGCAGATACTTCCACTTTGATCGCTGAAACACAGCTGACCAGATGAACACCACAGCAGCCTGCTCTGCCATCTTTTGATCAAGTGCCCCTCTACTGACTTCTCCACCGAATTCCCCAGGCTTAATGAAATCTAGCTCATAGTTGGGGACCGAATAGTGATACAGACCTGAATCCAATCCAGAGACCCTGTTGACGCATAGGTAGGTCTCAATAGGGTAGAGTGCTCCTGCGGATGGAGCAGTTCTGAGGTCATAATCACTAACATGTGCAGTGACTCCCTGAGTTGCCCAGATGATTTGCGATAGATCCTCCAATGTCAGAGATTCATCGGTATAGGCGCGCCTGCTGCGTCTTCTTCCAAGGACTTCCCACAGACCACTGCCTCCTTCAGCAGATGGGTTTGGAAGTCGAATCTTTTGGGCGGAATTATATCTCTTGTATGTCGATGGCTTATTACTCCAATCCAGTCTATGTCTCGGAAGATTACCCCTCGTGTACTTTGACTTTCGATAGAAATCATCGCCAATGCCAGGCATTTCTCATCACAACCGAAATTATGCCAATGGCTTATGAAATAGCTCTTACCGCTATTATTCCAGAAGGCATAGACTTTAATCGAAGCTGCATATGCCCCGGTACCTGTGGGGCGTACTGTTATAGGTACGTCTGGTGAAACGAAGGGGCTCCATATAATGCCTGAAGAGAAACTTACAGTTGAAGAACTGAAGAAGAAGGCCGAGAAGCCGGGAAAGGACGCCATGATATTGCATCCTTTCTATAAGGGGAAGATTCAGAGCATCGGGAAGGCACCCGTCCGTGACTTCTCTGACTTTGCAATCTGGTACACTCCTGGTGTGGCTAAGGCCTGTCTAGCAATTAAGGAAAACGAAGAAACCTCCTATGATATGCTCAACCGGGGCAATATGGTCGCAGTAGTTAGTGATGGAACCAGGGTACTGGGCCTTGGTGACATCGGACCTTATGCAGCCGGGCCTGTCATGGAGGGGAAGTCAATTCTATTCAAATATCTGGGCGGTGTTGATGCATGGCCAATCTGTCTAGACACAAAAGATCCTGATGAGATTATCAAGACGGTGAAGCTCCTACAGCCCTCCTTTGGAGGGATAAACCTAGAAGACATCTCAAAGCCAAAGTGCTACAGGATCCTGGAGGAGCTTCGCAATGATCCGGAAATAAAGATACCAGT
>JBHLQS010000193.1:0-5349 GCA_048883405.1 Candidatus Thorarchaeota archaeon | reverse complement strand
TCTACTAGTAGCACCTCAAACCTCACCTCTCTGTAGGCATAACCTGCTCGGTATCCGACAGCGGTGAGAAACCGACACTCTACAGCTTGTGCAATGCACTTCACGATATCCCCAGTCAGCTGCTCCTGCGATGTATACTCCCATATAGGACGAATGTGTTCAACTCCACCCGCAGTCGAGCCCTCATAACTATGGTATCCCGTGGGTCCGGCAGAGAGATCGAGCCAAAGGAGTCTGGAGTCCTCTCCTCCTCCAGCGATTTGATATGTGGACGCCCAGGGGATAGGTGTACTGCTCCATCCATCAAGCTCAGCATCCAACTCATTGTATGTATTATTGTAGTAGTAGGGGAAGTATTCAGCCGGGTCTTGAGAGTAAGTATCTATGATGACCAGGGTTGCACCTGACCCACTACTGACATTGGTAGTGAGATACTCCTCAACAAGACTTGAGTGAATGTATCTCGCCCTTGGATACTCGGGTTGAATAAAGAGTGGTGACCTGTCTTCATTTGAGTTGTCATGAATGAATGCCCTATAATCTGTCACGGTTTCTTCATCCGCAAAGACGAAGTTGTAGGAGAGAGAGAATTCGTCATTGTACGCAGTTCTCCAGAAGACACCATCGATGGGTGCATACCAATCCGGTAAATGCTCCGAAATATCAGTTGCATTTATTCTGGACTCATCTATTCCTAGAAAGACCACCGTAATCTCATAGTCAAATAATGTCTGCATCTGAGGAGTCTCAAAGCTGGTTGCTGATTCTCCTTGAGTTCCTGAGGCAAGGACTACAAATCCGTTTGCAATCATTAAACCAGTGATGAAGATGCCAAGGACAATCTTGCTCCACTCTCGAGTCTGTGGGGTTGGAAGTGCAATGGTCATGTCAATCATATCGACCATATTCCACTATATATCAATACGCGTTAACAAGCCGGTTCGGGTTTCATCTTTCAGTAGAATTGATTGCCCTGAAAACGAACCTTCCTCTTCGATTCTATGCTGACTGAAGGAGAGAAGAGAAGGTGGCAGTGTGATGAGCAGGTCTTTTCTCATCGCGACAATTCCAATTCAATGTCAGAGTTCACCTGTGAAGTCGGAAACCCAATAACTGCAGGTGAAGAATCTCTGTTTCAGAAATTGATACCTTGAATTTAAGGATCTATCACGATTTCAGTATGGCACCGCATTGAACATATTCCGCTCGCCAAGTATGTCTATCATTTCAGAAGTCGGTATGCAGTAAATCTTTGGGAAAGGCACCCATTCGCTCCTCGCATTTCCTGCAGAGATGCTGCTCATGGTACACATTATATGTGGCCCCCTCTTTACCGCAAATCTCGCAAGGAATTTCATCATATGATTCTTCGTTCGACCCGGCATCAATCAACATATGTCCCGAGGTCATTCTACGTCGTTTCATGGGTTTCGGTTCTGGTGGCTGCGGTATCGGAGCTTCCGACTCTTGCACTCCTTCTGACTTGCCAATTGCGTTCTGGTCAATCAGGCGTTTAATTTTTGGAAACGTTCTCCCACTCATAGCCGATGAGAGTATTACTTTGAAGCATTGCTTGACTCCTGGATAGACTGTATCAATTGATAGAAACTGATCAAAGGCACCTTTTCCATCCATGAAGAACCCATACGATGGAACTGCAGCTGATATGACATTTGAAACTCCATAGCTCGCAGCCAGTCCTACCAGAAACACAGCGATGAATAGAAGCCATGGCGTTAGCCAAGGGAAGACTGATGAAAAGGTGAAGAATGCATAGAGAGTTACTCCTGTAATAAACGCAACTCCAATGACCTTTACCAGTACTCCAGAAGACGCATTTGTAACAGACACAATTGAGTGGGCATTCTTCAGAGCGTAATAGCGTCCGCGAGAGTCGTATCCTTCGAATATCTTGATGAATTCGACCTTGTCTTTCTTCTGAATAGCTTTATAGCTGTAGATTGGAGTGCGGATGGTCCAAGTGACTCCCTTCGGCTCTATCCAAAAGTCACCCTCATAGACTCCTATTCCTCTGCCAAACAGGTAGATTCTCCTGAGGGCCCCTTTGATGAAGTACCATCCGATTCCTTGGGCAATCAAGAGCGCAAGAGTCCAGTATCCAAGCCAGGACATGGAGGTCCACATGGCAACTACGCCAGCAAGAAGAACAAACGCTTGAAGCCCCCGCATGGCTGACGGGAGGGCTCCCTCAATCTCCTTTTGCCTGGTGAGTACAACCCAATCGCGTCCCCCAGGCCCTATTAGAAGATAACCTGAGTATATGATTGAGGTTGCTATAATTGTGAGGACGGACAGTGTCAGAAGGATGGGTGTGATAATGAGAAACAGATCTGAGAATACTGTTGACAGTCCGATTGCCAAGAAGGGAAATGATACCGCAGTGGCTGCAACGAGTGATGATGCTCTATCAGCAAAGGCATTCAGATAGTCAAGGCATCTCTGTTCATGATTCTGAGTGCCCAGTGGTGATCGCTCCCGTGCTATATAGTTGGGAGTCCTGAGCTCATGGAAGACCGAAGATCCTGAAGTCGCATCGACTAGCCCTTTGCATCCAAGTCCTGAGAGAATCTCACGGAGGTTTAATTGGTGGTCTGACACGATCTCAGGAGGATTGATCTCTTCGCCGCATTGAGCGACGAACTTGACCGCGTAGAAATACTCCTTAGTGGTGGTCCCCATAACTCCTCTGTACGTCAGGATGAGGATTAGCGCTCCAACTATGGGAAAACCCAGTGCTGCATAGGCGAACATGCTGTAAGCAATAAACAGTAGGATCAGAATAGCAATCCCTCTATTCAGGTAGTATCCTGCCTTCTCTTCGAGTGCGGGCTCTCTAATTAGAGAGAACTCACGCTTTGTCAGAATAGACGAAACAATGAATGCAATCCCCGAAGCCACGAGAATCAACAGATTCAGGTTCAAGTAGCCACCGGATCCAATAGCGACAGACGCAATCATGACAGATAGTCCAAGTATTGGGAATCTGCCCTTTGGTACCTCCCTTGGTGCAGCCCTTGTTTCAATGTTGCGAATTGCATTTAATGCCAAGTCCTGCTCTCTGAAATTGCCGCCCCGGCTGATTTCCTCACTCGCACGCTGCCAGAAGTGCGAAATCCCCATAGGCAGCCTTCGGAAAGTGCCCTTTGGTATCTGAAAGCTCCTGGATGGCCCGCCTCTCCCTGCGCCTCTCCTTGCAACTGTCAAACCAATCGTACCAATGAAACCAGCAATGATCGAATATGGAATAGGAAAGCCATAGACTGGCAAGCCGGAGAGGAATAGCGGACTGAGTACAAGAGCTGCGCTGTCAAGGGATAGTAAGAGCATTGTGGGTAGCAAGGGAAGTTGTGAAAGTATCCAGGAATACAGACTCATGCTGACCATTGTAGACCATGAGGTGTAGAAGTAGAAGAAGTAGACGACCATTGTCGCCAAAGCGGCAATGAGGCTCTTCTTGAATGAGCGCCCGCCATATTTGCCAAGAACAAGGACAACCAATGGAACGAAGAGGAGCCCAGTCGAGACTAGGTGACTGCTAAGCGCAACTGGATCTGAGAGCAAGGGCAAGACAATTGATAGATATTCTGAAGGTGTGAAACCCAATAGATAAGCATAGATAATCAGGAGAATTGGAAGACCAATAGTGAGCACCTGAAATGCAATTATCGCTCTGGACCTGTAGGTCTTCAGTTGCGGTCCCCGTTTTGTGCTGGCAGATGTAGCATTAGGACGCGTGCTAAGGATGAGACGTTTGTTTGTCAAGGTTAGAGCGTAAATTGCTCCGTGCGCTGGACATCTCTCCAGCTTCACAGCACACCATGTGGAAACAATTCCAAGGGCAAGCAAAGATAAGCCTACAATTAGCAGAGTGATGTCCAATTGAAATAGAGCATAAGTAATTGAAGTAAGCATAATGCCAGCGGTTGTCAGGACAATACCTAGAAATCCGAAGAGCTTCCTGAGAGTAGCGTTGCTTGGTAGTTCAGAGGTTTCGAATATGCGTTCTTTAGGAGATTCGTCCTTTCCGAGGAACAATGGAAACTCAACATTCGAATGCCTCAAGCGACGCTCACCATCCATCCTGTTGTTTCATTGAACGCCGACGAACTTTCTAGAGTAGTCCACTACGGCTGCAATCAAGTTCTTGGGCAAGTCATAGACGATATCGTCTCCCGAACTCATATGCACGATCATCCTTGCATCATCAGCCTCAGTATTGCCATTGACCTCTATTGACTCAAAGAATCTGTAATGGTAGTCGCGCATGAAGCCTTGCCTGAATCTCTTGGCGAAGAATTCCTCGACTATTCGAAGTGAAGTGACGATGATGCGGAATGTCTTCCTGAAGAAGTACCACACATAGAAACCAAGGACTAACAGCAATATTCCCACCATTGCGGCGATTGGAATAGCAGCAAGCCATACCAGAAGTGGCTCGTAATACGCCCACACATTGAGAAGAATGAGTATAATTCCTGCAACCATCAAGAGAACCGCTAGAGGCTTCCTGTCCGTTTCGATCTTGACTTCTCCCTGAACCTTTTCGTTCTTACCTTTCCTGAAACCTATTACATCCTCAACATCTTCAACAACTTCCAAATCTGCACCACCAAACCACAGCAAGATATACGTAACATTTGGCCAAATATCGGTGTTATTTATTTCTTTCCAATCTATTCAAGAGAGAAGTTGAACAAATCTATTCGAACCGCTTATTCCATATCGCGATACATAGTGCAGTTTAAGGCTGATTTGCGCTGAAATTCCCACTTAAATCAAGGCCATATCCGTCAGGATTCGTATCATCAGAGTTCATTCCCACACATCTGTAGAGGAGGATTTCTCTCTGAGCATAAGACGCTTACGTTTCCTAGCAGCAATCATCCTGCTTTTGATTGGTGTAGGGGTATTATTTGCCCTAGTCCTGTACGGTCCGTGGACCGGTCCAGATCAGCATCTCACCAAACTAGGCCAGATCAATACAGGTGGAAGGACCGCAGATGTGAAGGTCAGGGGAAATATCGCTTTCGTCATCGATCAGAACGAACCAACGCCGGGGGGACTCGTACTCATCAATGTCAGCGACCCAGCGAACCCGAGTATGCTGTCCTCATTTCATGATGGAGGATGGCCACAGAGGCTGGACGTTGCCGGAGGCATTGTCTATGTGGCAGACGCGCAAGAAGGGCTGGAGATCATCGATGTGAGCGACCCAACAAGTCCGAGTGAGATTGCCCAATATGCTGGAAGTGGAGAAGTGTATGACGTGCAGGTGATTGGCGGCATCGCATATATTGCAGACTGGAACAATGGACTGGTCATTCTCAA
>JBHLQS010000192.1:0-5362 GCA_048883405.1 Candidatus Thorarchaeota archaeon | reverse complement strand
TCCCTGGAAGGAAATTCAATACGTCAATCTGGATAAAACAGGCAATTGAACAGCCGGAGGAGGAATACTCAATTGCCCTACGTTGTGGCAAGCTAAGACAGATTCCAGCCTTTGCGCTTCTATTCAGCCGTTGGCTCATTGACTTGCCGATATTTGAGGATTTGAATTTAGGAGTGGCTGCAGCGATTCTCAGAAAGGAAGACAGTGTAGAGCTAGCCATATGGGATAATCCACGTGAATTAGCTACCTTCGCCATCCTATTGGATAGAGATCTTGAGGATATCACACGCAAGTTCCTAGTTCCCGCTTGGTTCGAAAGGGGTGACAGAATTCATCCTCCCATTAGAACTCGAGAGGTAGTGGTAAGCAAACCTGGAGGCATAATAGAGGGAGTGAAGAAATCCTTCTCCCTTGCAGAGCCAGTGAGGCCGATGATTAGTGATGAAGAGAAACGAGCAGCTCAAAATCTCACCAAATTAGTGGACGACCTAAGAGAACGCATGGAGAAATTCCCGGTTGAAGAAATCATCGAGAGGCTGGAAGTCATCGAGAGCCAATCCAGTCTACTCGCAGAACAACTGAACTCAGCTATGATGACAGGTGATTTTGGAGGAGATGAAGGAGCAGCTGTGGGGATGCTGCGCACCAAGCTTGGACATTTGCTCGATAGACTTGAAGAGCTATCTGAACGACTGGGAAATATCGAGGAACGTGCTTCTCAGCTTATTGATTGAAGTTGGATGTGAAACCTGTGCCAGAAAGTTCGAGAATCCCTCCTGCAATCGGTCGGGTTGAAAAAACGCTGAGCATAATTGAGGAAATTGAGGCACGCCTACGTAGTGTCGAAGAAGCTCTATCCTTTATAGATGCAGATGCTAGACGGTTAGAAGGATTGAGTATTCGTGACCACTTCGGTGCTGTTGAGGAAATCGGCAATGCAATCGATGCCATTGTAGTTGAGGTAGATGTGCTGGAGACCCGAATAGCTACTATCGAGTCTCTCAAAAGACATCGGAAGTAGAACTGTCAATGTTTCCCATCACAAGTCTCTCAATAACATTAGCCAAATAACCCTCGAAAACGTCAGCTGCAAAACTGGTCATTTGGTGCACTCTTACATTGATGTCTTTGAAATCAGAGCTAAGGCTTTGAGCATCTTCTCCTAGGTTGAGAATCTCTATTTGGTATCTATTTCTTGATGCTATTGCTTTGAGGAATGGTTTCACATCGTCGAAGGTTTCACCACCCAGATTGGCCAACAAAAGAATTAGTGTTGGCATTTCAGTGCCGAAATCTTCTAGGAATTCGGCTATAGCTCTGATTGCGCCCGACAATCTAGCTGCGCCTCCGAAATCACGGGAACTATCCAATAGCGAATAGAGGATTGACACCAGAACATCTTCAGACGCTAAGTCATTTGAGAACTGCAGTTTCGTCTGAATTATCTCTCCCTTCTGAATTGAGAATTTGGTGGGTGTTTCTCCAACTGTGACAATACCCAGCGACCCATCAGTTCTATTCCCGGAGAGACTTTGAATCAGCAGCAAAGCTGCAAGTGTCGCCATATCCATTCTAGTTATGGGGGTTCCAAGTCTAGATAGGAAGTCTTCAATCTCCGGCATAATCGAAACCAATGCGCTCAATCTTCGCTTCAACGACTGCAAGGTCTTGAGTTCGATGTCTTGCACACCCATTCCACTATCTGTGGATATAGCTAGAATCATGTTGAATGGTCTGAACATCTGTGAAGGTCTGAATTCCAATGAGTCGCCTATGAGTCTGGCCAATTCTCCCGGTTCTAATGGTGGAACTGAATGCCTGAGCGTCATGCAAGCACCTGCATCACGACCATTGATCCAGATTGAAGTTCCCTTGCCTAGGATATGACCATTCAGCGTCTTTTGCAGTCTTTCCGCATGGAGGTACGCGTACGACAATAACTCCGCTCTTGAGAATCCCTTCGTCGAGTCCAAAGCAAAGACTGCTCTCTCTAGGTTCTTAATCTTGCCTTCGCTCTTGACTATGTCCACAACGGATTCTTCCGAGAGCCCGAGGATAAGCGCATCATCTCTTGAAACACAGACTGTTCTCTGAGGGCATCCTGCATCTAGTTCGACATGTCCTGCCCACCACTGGCCCTCCATGGCATCCATCCCCAGCACTAGATCCCCATTTGCTAGACTCACAGCTCGCATATCCTCTTCTGACATTAGTATGGTTCCGTTCCTAGTGTCGGAAATATTCAGCTTGAAATGCAGCGCAGAAAGAATCTCCTGCAAATTCCTTACTTTCAGACACTCTAGGAGGGCATGATTGAACCGGTTTATATCTGAAGGCGATTGCAGAATGGGACCATCTGATCTTGCTGTTGATTGAACTAGAGCTCTGAGAGGGTCTACACCCCTATCTGGAGCTTTTCTTGTTAGGGAATCTCTCCAACCGGAAACCGTGAGAGAGTCATCCGGCTCGTTTAGCAAGACTACAGTATTGGCCGTCTTTGATATGGGGTTTCTTACAGTTAGAACCGAATCATTTAGCTGGATTTCACCGCCTTCGTTTGCGATCATGTAATCAAAAGACTCAATTATCTGTAACTTTCTGGCGGCGAGAATTCTGAAGATTCTTGACAGCTCACCCAGTGATGCCTTTCCAATCAATCCTTCAGCAATCACACTAGAGGTGTTGTCTACATACTCATAATATGGAGGTCTTGGTGGAATCATACTAAGAAAGTTGCCTGCAAGAATCCTTTGCAGCTCTTCAGGAGTAGCTCCCAAGTTATTGCTCAGAAGGAAGCTGAGAATCTCTGTAATGCTATCACCCCTTTGAGTTTCAGGATATGTGCTGGCAAAGACAAACTTCTTGGACCAATTGGAATCCGCTTTTGAGCCTCGAAGCTCTTTGATTAGCGTTGATAATGACGAGATTGTTGTGCCGGCAAGTAATAGTCTAGAATTTGGAATCTGAAGCAGTCGGATGATCTCGGAGTTCAAAGCCTTATGGTCACGAAGCAAGAAAAGGGAGGGTGGAGCCTCAAGTCCAGCATCTTTTAGAAAGACGAGCCATTCCATTAATAGATCAAGGTCATCTCCCTTTTCAATCTCAATTATCAAAGGCAATTGGGATTTGAAGTAGCTCAAGAGATCTGCCCGATTGTCGTTTCTCAACGACTCTTTGAGGTCGGTCGCAGTCATTACTGCTCCCCATCCATTTCTACCCCGACTCCCATATCTCATATCTTGAAGTCGATATAGCCTTGAGCTGAAGGGTGGAGTAACAGTCCAGTTCTCGGTCCGTGTAATGTTCTTCTTACGTTGGTCAAGAGGCAGTCTAGTCTCTCCTATGCCTAGGATAGGTCTAACTGCAAAGAGATCCGCAAACCAGCCTAATTCTGAAGAAGAAATATCATGATATAACTCGCTCAGAATAGGAGGTTTCTTGAGGTACGTATAGGCTCTTCGAGGAACATATTTGAAAGCCTCAGGATATTTGCTTGAGTAATCGTGTAGCTGATTCTCAACCATATCGTAGAATGAGAGCACCCTATTAGGATCAAAGACTCTGCTTTGAGAACCGGCCTGAATCTCTCCTAGTTGTATCAGCGCATCAACGACTAGGAAGCGCTTCACCTCACCCTCTGCAGTGTCTTCAACAGCAAGCATCAATATATGCTCCCAGGGACTCTGTCCTCCATTTTCACAAGTTCGGATATATGCCTGACGCAGATGGACTTTGTACCTTCGTCCATGAAGGAATACTTTATCTCTCACAAGTCAGTAGCCTCCACTAATCGAGGCCGCATTTAGATGTTGGTTGTTCGTGCACTTCAGGACATTCCAGAGAGAGGAATCAGAAAGGGAGATGAGTTCAAGCTATACATTGTTGATGCTCATCAACATATGGGCAAGGAGAAGAGCCATCGGAACACTCCTAGCGGGGCGTATGAGTTCTACGCCCTATTATGGATTGAGATGCAGCGAATGGCTGAGAGAATGATGAATGATGACAGCCTGCTCTATGAGCCTGTCAGGATTGTGTCCCCCGAATTGCCTGAGAGAATCTTCGCAGCCAAAGACAAGTGGGCACGGATGAATCATGGCTGGTTAGTCGACCGTACGATTGTATTTCCCTACACGGATGATTACTGCAAGAGTCGGTCCCCTGATGAGCCATCGTTTTACGTTTCGAACGACAGGATTGCGGCCTGGACATCACATGCTCCTCATTCATCTAGGCTTATTGGTTTCGCGAGGGTAGATCCAAAGGACGCCCTGAGTGGAAAATCTGATTTGCCAATTCGAGAGCTTGACAGAGCTATCGGACAGCTTGGTCTCAGGGGCTTGAAGCTCCATCCTCTTGCTCAGCTGTTCTTGGAAGACATCGAGTCTGATTATGTGAAGGCTGTTGTTGCTAGGGCAGGAGAGCTACATATCCCTGTGATACTGGACACTAGGAACATCCGGACAGCTGAGAGAATAAGGGACCTCGTTGTGTCAATAAGGGAGGATGATAAATACGCAAATGCCATGCGCGGATTGAATGTGATTCTCGCGCATTGTGCTATGAGTCCCGGAAGCACTAAGCTCTATGAAATACTGCGAGATCCTGCTATATACGGAGAAACCTCTACACTCCATGACAAGGACGTGCCTGTTCTCTTCAGCATGTCGAATGATAGACTAAAGATGCCTATGGGGAGCTGGTCGGATAACCTGCTTTTTGGGACAGACTACACCTTTCTCTCAGTGCAAGCTGCTGAAGTTATACTTCATCTTCTATCGCGTGATTTTCCTGGTGGATTAGAAGATGCTCAGAGAATTCTTGGTGGAAATGCATTATCCTTGGTCAATCGTCCATTTGGGACGCAGAGAGCTACAGAGCGTCCTCCTCAAACAGTGGTCTGCATTGGATGCGAAAGCGATGCAATAATCACCCTGGAAGACACCCTGATGAAGCTGATTGCCGGTGAGGGCTGGGATATCACTTCCGTAGACTACATGATACCTCCAAAGCACACATGGCCAAAGATGGAATCCATCGGTTCAGGCGGTCATAATGGCATTTACTTTGACTCGTACGTTATTTCCCTGGGTGTTCGTGGCGGTATAACAGAATTACACCTTTGGGTAAAAAGAGGACCTGGAACTATAACAAGCTGCACTGTTCTTGGAACAAAAGGTGATGATTCTCTGGATAGTCTTGAGTTCGGAACTCAGAGAATTAACGCAACATTCACCAAAGCGATTAATTCAAATCCCATCAAGAGCAGGACGGCAGTAGACCTGACTAGAGAGGTTTTGAAGTTACTAACGTGACGAACAGGCTGGCACAATTCTTTATAATGAATCTGAAGAAGAGTTAA
>JBHLQS010000191.1:0-5382 GCA_048883405.1 Candidatus Thorarchaeota archaeon | reverse complement strand
CAGGCGGGGCGCCAGATTCGGTTTACCAATCCTCGAGAAATAGTTGAGATGGAACCCATCTTGAAAGCCTATATTCATGAAGCCATTGAAGTGGAAAAAGCGGGTTTGAAAGTGAGTTTCAAACCGACTACAGAATTCAAAATTCCTGACGAATTTCAAGATAAATTAGATGAACTCCCTGCCTTGAAAGCTGCGTTTGATGCATTGACACCGGGACGGCAAAGAGCATACATTCTTTATTTCTCTCAACCCAAACAATCCAAGACCCGGAAGTCAAGGATTGAAAAATATATGCAACAAATTCTCGATGGAAAGGGATTAAATGATCGGTGAATTCAATGAGAGAATAAATCGATCAAACTTTGAGATAGGACCTCACTTTGCGTCCATTCAAACTCCTTTTTGAATCGCAGCGGGAAAATAGAGTACTCAATTGAGACTGACATATTCCATTTGGTCGGCACTAATTCTACTTGCCTGTAAGAGATGTTTCAGCTTGGTGAACAATATCTTGATACACCAGATGAATGAAACCTCTGTCGAACTCATGTTCCTCCCTAAGAATGGCATCTTGCTCTTTCTTGTTCAGATATTTCATGGCCGCCTTGAAGAAGTTCTTATCCTCTTTCTCAATGTGTTTCGGATAGAATTCTACTAGCTGTTTTAGCAGGTCAATAATAGTGATAAGAGCTGCCTCGTTTCCACTTGCATACTGCCGTCTAGCATCCAGCAGCTTGCCAGTTGTCTGTCTGCCCCAAATATGTTCCTGAATTAGCTCCTCCATCACACGCTTATCTTCCTCACGCAACTCTTTCTTTTTGAGTTCCCGAAAGAGAATCTTCTCCTCTTTTCCGTGATGACAACGGTCTGCGTATATCTTGATGAAGTCCACAGCAGAGTCTATGAACCTCAAGTCAACATTCTTTTCACTCTTCATCCTCTCAGTTTCAGTCTTCATGACTGCAATCATACGCTCAATAAGTCGATGCTCAATCATGAGTGGGCCAATTGGTTGTACCAATCTACTACCTCCATGCAAAAGAAGCTCTTTGCAGTACAGCGACATCAACATCATCTGTCTTAAACCTATAGACTGACGAATAACAACTGAAAAGAGAAAGGGTGCTCAGCAACATGGGCAGGGCAAGTGGCAACTACTTGCTGACACATCTTTTCACATCCTTTTGAATTCGAGTTCTCATCATTGATTAAGTCGCTAGACTATCTAGAAGGTTGAGTACTATAAGGAGCGCAGCAGCAATATTTGTGATGGCAAATAGCAGCTTGAGATTCCTTGGTTTCGATTTCAGGGCAAACCTTCCACCCAAGAGACCACCGATTACCGCCACGACTGCTAAGGGGAAGGCTAAGTATGGATTGAAGTGACCCTGAAACACATGACCTGAAAAACCCATTAGAGCGGAGGCGGCAATTAGAGGCGTTGCAGTGGCCACGCTAGTTCCCATAGGCAGACCGCAGGCAAAAACAAGCATAGGTATCAGAAAAGACCCTCCTGAAACACCAATCATACCACTGAAGAAGCCAGTCAACAGTATTACCGGCACTACAATTTTGAGATCGAGAACGAGTTTGCCCATCTCGGTCATGAGTGTGATTTGACCAATTTGGCCCTTTTGCGCCTCAGACTCATTGGGAGCATAAGGAATAAGCATCACCAACGCTGCAAGGACAAGCATTAGGGCGAAGACTCCTTTCAAAGCAACTTCATCGAATAAGTATGACAGAAAACCACCTGCAAAGGCCGACAGTGCGACCAAAGTCCCGATAGGAAGGGCTAGCCTCCAGGCTACCGCTTTGCTCTTGCCAAAGACAATCATACCTGCAAAAGAAGCACAGAAGAGAATGAATTGAGCTGTGGTGGATGCTTCATGCATTGGAATGGCGGCAAGAACTAGTATCACGACGTAGAAATTGCCACCTCCCTTCCCAACCAGGGTCATGGATAATGCAACTATGAAGATTAGAACAATGACCAGAAGCTCCATCATTTCTTACTCATCCCTCTTGTTGGCGATCGTTTCTCATATCTTGATTACTATGAATCCATACGCTTGAATTGATTGGGACATATTTATGACTGAAAAGCCGATACCGTTGTCAGACTTTTCGAAATCTAAGGACTCTCCCTTTACCGCTCCTGAAACTGAACAGCCCGTTCCTGGTTGCAGCTGAAACAGTTTTCTCCTTTGACCATCGACCTTTCTGGATGGACAGTATGCCACCATCCTTTACGACACGATGCATCTCCTGCATTACTGAAGCTATATCGTCAAATGCATGAATCACACCAAAAAGAAATGCGATATCTATACAGGAACGAGGAAGCTTGGTATCGGTCGCGTCAACCATTCTTACCTCTATGTTCTCTATACTTCTGGTCTTAATCCTCTGTCGCAAATGCTCGATTGCCACTCTGTTGATGTCAATCGCATAGACGCGACCCTGCCTGCCCACAATCCTTGCCGCAGGGAGGGTGAAGAATGCAGGACCGAAGCCAACTTCAAGAACCGTCTGACCCAGCTCAAGCCCAGCATCATGCAGCAGTTTCATTGGGTCAACAAAAAGTCGATACAAGGTCCCATGCATGAAAGAGATCATCTTGAACTGTAATGTGTCGGATATAGACATCTTATCACGACGTTTCAATGCTCATTGAGGTTTGATATGGGCCTTTCGATTTGGGGCAACATCAAAAATGAGAGAGCGCCTAACAATGGCAAAAGGGATTCTCCCAAGTACTCTATCGGCACCGCCGCCGATTCCTAATTCTGAGAACTGTTAGATAGGAATTCACGTTTCAGTAGTCCATAGTATAAGGTGCCGGAATATGTTCCATCATGGTTCTTCTTATTCTCTCGAATGTGACCTTCCTTAACAAACCCACATCTCTCTGCTACACCTATACTTCTGACATTCGTATCATCAGTTTCGATTCGAAGCCTTTGCGCATTGAGGTTTTCAAAAAGCATCTTTACCACTGCATTCACAGCTTCTGTCACGTATCCGTTTCCCTCATGTTCAACATCAACAAAATAGCCAATTGCAAACTCGGGCAAGTCCCAGCTAACGGGACCAATATACAGCTGAGCCACAAATTCCTCGGTGCCTCTGAGGAACACAGGCAGGAAGAAATGCGTACACTCCTTCCAGTCGTTTGCAAGGTCAGATATCATCTCTTTTGCATCATCTTTGGTCTTGATTGCCATTGCTGGATTCTGTGACTCATACCTTTTGAGATGATTATAGTTTCTCTGACTCATCATGAAATACCAACTCTCGTCACCTTCGCGATATGAACGCAAAATAAGACGGCTTGTTCTTATGACCGAAGGTGGTCTGGATCTCATATCAATGACACCTTGCCTTGGAGCTTTCAGTGCGTCCATCTCTCTGTGGTTCGATCTACAATCATCTCTATCTTGGAGTCCTCAGCAAGTTCTATTCGCCATGTGCTTAACGACATTGTTTTGCCATCTTTCGACACGCAATCTCTAAAGATTCTAAGGTTTTGAGAATTAAGCCGACTGCACTTCATTGCCATTCGATCATCGCATTTGATAGGCGAGCATTCTGCTGTTGCGCTAATTAGCCAAAGCTCTTCACCAAGCCTGGTAGCAACTATCAATGCTGGACAGAGTTCCACTTTTTCCTTGAAGATGAGGTGACCCCCTTCATCAATTGGCATCTTGACTGGCTTTTCTGAACCATCCTGTGTTTCCAGAGTTTCAGTAAACTCACAGAGAACTCTACGTGCACATTTCCTGAGTGAATCTAGTGTTGCCTCCACTACGATTCCTTCATTCGGGTAACAGGGCTTGTTTCCGCTCATAATAGGAACTCACCACATTCTAAGATGAGGACTCGTCGGCTATAGAGTGTTTGTGATGACGCCAAGTGGTTGATGTACAGGTCACTGTCATTAAAGGAAGGAAATGCAACAAGCCAGACTAATCATCTTCTTTCAGCTTTCCGTTCTATAGAACAAGGTCTTCAAGATGAAAGGGTACTCAGCAATGTGGAATGGTCATTTCCCTGACCGTATAAATCTACCAAGAACTCAACGCGTATTATGAACGAGAAAGTAGCGAGGGGATTCGCACTGCATCCATCTGTTGCTGTATTTTTCAACATCTCGCCATATTGAATTAGCCAACTATGTTAACCCAAACCCACTTAAGGATATAACAGTGTTATCTACGCATATAGCACACCTGGTGTGGTAATGCGAGTCAGCGTGAAAAGGAGGTAGAAATGTGGTGATTAGACTAAATATCTTGGTCAAGCTACGCGCACATGATGTGCGACACACATGTGAAATCATTAGTAAAATTGGGGGAGTTATGAGAACCGATCGGATTGCGGGAGCTTATGATGTGATTGCGTATGCAGAACTCAAGTCAGTCAACGAGTTGAAGAGATTAATGGACAGGTTGTATCAAGTACCAGGTTTCCTCCATGCTGACACCTGTTTGGCATTAGAAGCCACATCGATAAGATAGTGGTGGATTGGGATCGATGACTCCCAAAAAATCCCTAATGGCACGTGGACAGTTCTGCCTTATTGCCGCATAACCCCTCTCTATCCGATTGCGACCGCCGCCCTTGCTCCTGCATCTTTGATTCAATTGAGGATGAAATTGAAACACTTGCTAAAGGGATGACTTCTGACTCAGCAACACAGAAAGATGCTGTGAGAACAATCTGTACTATCTGTATGTCCCTCAAGCGGGATGGCACTGTCTGCACAATACATCAGACCAGAGTCGACACTCCGTTGGACTGTGATTTGTGCCAAACTTTGTCAGAATAAGTAGCTGCAAGTATCGATTTAGAAGTCAGATCATCTGCGGTATTTTATGGTGCCAATTTATAAGGCTGAGCAAAAAAGGTCAATAGCTAATTGACGGATTTGAGGAAGAAGCGATGTATTCTGAGGCTCATGTCATTGAAACTGATAATTTGAGTAAGAACTATGGCGATATTCGTGCGCTGAACAAACTCAACCTCAAGGTGCCTAAGAATTCTATTTTTGCATTCTTGGGTCCCAATGGTGCTGGCAAGACAACAACGATCAAACTTCTTCTTGGTCTCACACGGCCAACAGACGGGGGAGCAAATGTGCTTGGTCAGAATGTTATATCTGAAAATGACAAAGTTAGAAGAAGAGTAGGGTATCTGGCGCAGCAGCCCAAGTTCTACAAGGAACTTACTGCATGGGAAACGATGAAGTTTGCTGCCCGCTTGTTTTTCAAGGGACCCGACGACAAGATAAATGAGAGAATTGAATATCTGCTGCAGGTTGTCGATCTTGAAGATAAATCGGATCGACCAATAGAAGGATTCTCTGGAGGAGAGATGCAG
>JBHLQS010000190.1:0-5399 GCA_048883405.1 Candidatus Thorarchaeota archaeon | reverse complement strand
GTCAGGTTATCAAATAGGACCTTCATTTTGCTACTCGTCATTATGGTCTTCTCATGGTTTCTTGCAAACGTCATTGCTAGCATCATATTTCCAGAATCATCAGTGCCCCTCTCTCCACCGTCACTATTGAGTGGGACTATCTGGATTCCAGTGTTGCTGGGCTTCATGTTTTATTCACAGAGGCTCCGGGACGAGCGTACCATACAAATCTCTGACAAGTCAGCTCGTAATGGGTTTGCCTTCATCTTTTGTGTAGTTCCAGCTGCAATCATAGCCCTCTCAGCAACCGAAATTTCCGCTGACGTATCACTCGCGCTAGTATTAGTATGGATTGGGGCTGTTTCTATCGCTGGTATCTCAGCTCTATACTACTACCAGAAGTAGGCATGGATAGGCAGAAAGTGGCCCTCAAACAAAGCATACTTACTCGGTCAATCAAAGAACCTGTTGCTAATAGAATCACGCAGGCAGATGCTCCATGCAGTTCAATGCACTTCCAACCTGAACTCTTACTAGTTTCTGGATAGGAATTACCTCGAAATTTGTCCCCTTCAGAGTGTTCTTCACTGTGAACTCGACGTACTCGGTCAATTCACTCTTGATTTCTGATAGCATCTTGCTTTGGTTCGGATGCATCAGCATGGCTTCATCACACAATCTAGCTGTCATTGCCGGTCTAAAGACGCTATAGTATCTTGTAGCAGTCTTTGAGTCAAAGGCCTGAGCCACCGTTGCCTTTCCCTCATACATCGGGTCAGTCTTGGCGTGGTGCAATTGAGGAGCAAGTCGTTTCTCAAAGTTATCAACTGCATCTGCCACTGAGCTGAAGATCTTGGACTTGGGGTCACAGAGGTTTCTGAATCGATTGAATCTCTCCTTAGTATATTCGTGAACCTCTATGAGGAAGTCATAGGAGTCCAGAACCAGTTTGCGACGGTCCTCCTCGGTGAGCGAGTCATCATCCAAATCCTGGTCATAGAAATAGGGCATCTCGCAGACGAGAGTGAATCCATGATTGTCAGTCACTCTCTTGAGATAGTCGTCTGATGATGTGCCACAAAGAATGAGCTCCTGCGGGTTCTCCACCCCGTTTGCTTCGTAGAAGTCATAGGTCTCCGATATGCCAAACATTTGATAGATGCCAGGATGAAACTCCTTTAGGTACGGTGCTTCAGGCTCTCCCTGATGTAGGGGTAGTTTCTCCCGTTTTACAAGATTCACCAGCCCTGAAAACATCTCTTCAATCCCGTGGCTGAGGTAGTAGTAGACCCCGCAGAATCCTGCATTGTGGAGGCTGAACATGAAATCCGGCTTGGTATCATCAATGATACGCATCAGGGCCTTGGTTTCTGGTGGGGAGTCAGTGAATTTGAGTTTCTTGTATTCGATAGGGAATGTCCATTCCATCTGCTCATGTGAAGCAGGCCTATAGTAGTGCTTTGCGTACTTAACAGGATCAAAATCGCCCTTGAACCAGCCCTCGTTCAGTGCTGCTCCATCAGGGTCAATCGCCTTGATCAAGTGCCAAGTGAATCCTGTCTTCTCAGTGAAATCGGGATTCTCGGCCAGATACTTGGACAGAAACTCCACAGTCATGCTGCCGATTGGCTCATTTGGATGAGGAAATGCAAAGAGAAGCGCATTTCGGTCACCCGTGCCTATCTTCAGACACGATATTGGTCTTCCCTCTCTAGACTCCCCTATTCTCTCGAGAGTGACTTCGGAGAACTCTTCGGCAAGTTTCTTACTGGAATCATCGAGTTCTTCAACCGTCATGAACTCCTTGAACACTGGAACTGCATCTAGAACCTCATCAAAACCCAATTCTCTTTCCACCCTGGAGTGCTCCTGCACACCGCGAAGAACAAATCCTCCTTATATTTCCGGAGTATTCAGTCGATTCGACTAGAATATCGACGAGCTTATGTGATGCTCACTTCATTGTACACCACCACGCAAAATGGGGTCTAGAGAATGTACGAGCACTTCGAGCCTGTCGACCGAGTCTTCGTTGACCGTGAGGAGTACCTAGACTGGATGACTGAGGCACTTGAACGGTGCAAGGAGCGGAGTGTCGTTCTCCATCTTCGTGGCATTGGCGGGATTGGAAAGAGCTCACTCATGGACCACTGGAAGAACACAATCGATGACACCATCTATCTTGACTGTGAACGATACACCGAGTTCTATGACCGTCTGAATGTCATTGCTAAGGGAGCTGTCCATCTCGGTGTGAATCTGCGGCGTTTTGATGTGCTCTGGCAGATTCGACTTCGGTTTGTCGAGGGACTAGAGCCGGTCAAAGAGGAGGGTCGAGAATGGGCCAAGGAAGTCGTGATGGCAATACCGTTCATCGGCTCTCTGGCAAGTATAGGAAGTGCCATTGGGGCAATTGGGGCCAAGGTGGGTCCGAAGCTGAAGGGGAAATATGGTGAGCTGGGAGAGTGGCTCCAAGCTCGCCTTGGTACGGACTACATCCAGCGACTGCTGGAGATACTCTGGAAGGAGCCAAGGCGGGCAGAGTTTCTGTTTCTTGATGCATTGTTGGAAGACCTGAACAAACGCAAGACCTCTGAGAGGCCAATTGAATTCCTGATGGATCACTCAGAGCGTGTCGACAGTGAAACATGTCGATGGCGGTATCGTGGTAGAGACATCACCGAAACCGAGCTCTGGTACGTGTTCTTGAGTTCGTTGTCGAACTGCGTTGGTGTCGTGGCGAGCAGACAAGCCATGTCTAGCGATACAGGTGAAGAACTGGAAATCGAGGAGTCTGAGCTCACAGAGCTTGATAGAGAGAGCTGTGCCGAGCTCCTTGAGCAGCGTGGAATAACTGACACTGAACTCCAGGACAGAATCATAAGCGTGAGTGGAGGGAATCCCTTCGTGATAGGTGCAATATGCGACCTCGCAGAGTCAGGAAGCCTCTCTCCCGAAGATGTGGAAGACCTACGTGCGGACACACTTGAAGCGGTGCGGCTCAAGACATGGAGAAGACTGTTCCGCGAAACACAAGACATTCTGCAGACCGTTGAGAAGGCTGGTCTTATGCCCTTCTTCGATAGAAGGATCATGGCTGTGGTTGCACCAGATATGAGGACGGACCACTGGGACAGGTTGATTCGCCTGAGCTTTGTCAGGGACAGAGGGGACGGGACATGGGTGCTACACGACCTTGCGAGAAATCTCATTGCGGCTGATCTTGGCCAACGTCTTCAAGACTCAACAGATGAAACCGCCGAGCGTCTTGAGAAAGATTCGACTGACGAGTCGGACTACGCCCTTCTAGGATTAGCTATATCCGTTCGAGCAATCGCCGCAGAAAGGGATGCAGAGGCAAGAATGGGCTCGATTGTCTTTGACTTCATATGGGATTTCACTCTCTCGGATGCTCTGACATTCTTGGACGCCGTCAGAATTGATACGAAGGAGGGCCAAGTGATTGTGCAGGGACTGAGAGGCAGTGTTTTGCTCTGGATGAATAGACTTGCAGATGGGGAAGATGCGATTCTGAGCGCCTTCCAAGCATTTCAGAATCTCGGGGAAGACATCTCTGACGAACTCATGGTACACAAGGCACGAACGCTGCGGGATCTTGGACGCCTATTCACTATGACAGCCAGAGCGTCGGAGGCAATAGAAACTCTCCAGAAATCTGTCGAACTCTATAGAGGACTAGATGAGAAGACACTGGGTTTCCGCATCGAAGATATGGCACGAGCCCTTAACTGGCTCGGGATGAATCTGATTGGTGTTCATAGACTGAGGGAAGGACTGGAAACCAATAGAGAGGCGTATGAGCTCTTTCAGAGATCCAAGCGTACAGTCTCTTACAATCCAGCGAAAGGCCTCGTCACTTCACTGCGCGGCGTTAGTACAGCACTACATAATGCAGGTAAAATCGTCAAAGCAGAAGATATCCTTCAAGAGTGCCTCGGAATCTCCAGAGAGATTGCCAGCGATGGGACGCATGGCAACGTCCTTGCATTGTATTTGACCCTTGACAACTATGGCGAATTGCTGAGATCGAATAACAAACCATATGAGGCAGAACAGGTGTTTCGCGAGGAGCTTTCTCTGATTAGGGAACTGGCCAAGATAGAACCTGAAACGCATTTGTTCAGGCTTGCGCACACACTTACCAACCTAGCACTGCCACTTAGGCAGACTGGTAGATATTCGAAGGCTGAAAAGGCGTACATAGAGGCGCTCGAGATATCTAGAGAACTTGCTGAAAAGGCACCAGACGCGTTTTTGATTCTTGTCGCCTGGGCTCTAATGGATTCTGCTGTCTTGTACAGACAGACTGGCAGAGTTTCAGAGGCTGAAGATGCTTGTCGCGAAGCTCTTAGCATACAGAGAGAACTTGTCACCGTGTCACCAGACAAGTATCTGCCAAGGATGGCGTGGAGTCTCAATAACCTCGCCGTTCTTCTGAGGCAGACTGGGAGAATCTCAGAGGCCGAAGAAGACTACCGAGAAGCACTGGATATCGCAAGGGAGGTCACTCGCGGAGCACCAGAGGCCGTCCTCTTGACAGACCTATTGGCCACTATCTTGAACAATGTCGCTGTTCTTCTCAGACAGACTGGGAGAATAATAGAGGCCGTGGAAACCCTTCAGGAGGCTCTGGAGATCAGAAGACGACTTGCGCAGAGGTCTCCTGAGCTCTTTCTCCGCCGAGTTGCAACTACACTCAACAATCTTGGTGTATTGCTGTCCGAAACAGGCAAGACTTCGGAGGCAGAGGGTGCGTTAAGAGAGGCGCTTCAGCTACGTAGAGAACTCGTTGGAAAGTCGCCGGACCTGTACCGATCTAGTGTTGGATCCACTCTCAACAACCTTGGCATCCTGCTGAAACGAACCGGTCGAACCTCGGAGGCCCAAACTGCATATCATGAAGCGATTGATATCCAAGCGGACCTAGCTTCTAAGGCACCGATGGTCTATCAGCATGAACTGACAAGAACTCTCTGCAACTACGCTCACTTCCTATCAGACACAGATGGCACAGGTGCTCTAGAAAAGACCATGGCTAGATTAGAAGAGCTTAGTATCAAGAGTCTGCCCGAGAGAGATGAGTGGTCTGAGGAAGAGGAGGATGAGGCCAACCCCATAGGGGTAATTTGAAGCGTCCGATGGTCTTACAAAGCCCAAGAACAATATGTCATCCTTTGGAGCATCGATTGATTGCAGTCTACCTTTTAGTAATTGAGTTCTCACTGGGCTGGCTCTCTTCACTATGTCATTGACCATCCAGTGGGGATTTTCAAGGCCAATCATTCGACCAATTATCTGGTGATGTGTCGTCCAACGAGCGTTTCTTCTGTCTACTCATGCGATACAGAATGACACTCATAAGCATCGGTATCAGCACCATCAGGACTATCAACATCAGA
>JBHLQS010000189.1:0-5416 GCA_048883405.1 Candidatus Thorarchaeota archaeon | reverse complement strand
GGTATCAGGATTCCCATCTTGTAGGCATTGTAGTACTGGACAGCCGCATTTATCGTGCCAATCGACATTCGCGATGCTCTCTGTGGTCTTGCATATGCGAGCCTACACCCCTCCATCACGCCCTCAAGGCCTGTGGGCGAGTAGTAGAAACTCTGCATCCTGTCAATGTGGAGTCTGCCATTGAACATGACCATGTTACCTGATCTGAAGAAGACCTGGTTGTACACCCAGAACGACGTTGCCTCTTTCTGCTTGACGTTTAAGACTGACCCGTCCCGAGACATGACAAGCTGTACGCCATTCAGCTTCGCTCGCAGTGTCAAGTATCTGAATAGGGTTGCATCCCCATCCCTGGTGACTATCACATCTGGGTCAATTCCATCAACGGTCCTCTGAAACTCCTCCAGAATCTCCCTCTCACTCTCGCCCTCAATTCGAATGGTCAGTCCCTTATGATATACGTCAATGTGGTGAATCTTGTCCTCCAGTCTGGGAAAGACCCGTCTGGCATCAACGAACACCTCAAAGCCTATCTCTTCAAGGTCTGGCATCTCATAGTCTGTGTCCTCTCGTCTGTCGATACATCGTATCGCAGTGACAGTGTTTTCCTTCGATTCGAAGACAACTTTGCCAAATGGGAATATGTCGTCGTGGATGAAGAACTGATGCACAGGGTCGATGTCTCCGTGAAACACAGTGACTCCAGGAATCTGTTCGATGTCTCCTGCCACTTCCCTGTGGGCATCTGGTGTAGTGAAGACCTCCAATACGCGACTCATCTCTTGATCATAGACACTAACACGCTTCTGAGTGAATCTTGTCTTCGTCACCTTGGGATGCGCACGGGCCGCCTTGAGGATGTCATCATAACTCCAGTCAAGCCCTTTCTTCTTCTCGCGACTGACAAAGACTGAGGGGTGGAACTCTTTGTACACATATCCACGGGTCTTTCCACTGGCCTTGATCCACAGCGTCAGTGCCTGATTCTTGTAGTCGACGGTGGCATCAAGGAGCCATCCGACTTGCTTCATCATACATCCTTCTCTAACTCTGCGACCTTGTGACGGAGACCATCAATCTCGCTTCGCAAATTGAGAAACATGGATACAAAAGCGACCTCTAGTACACGCGGTGTGACCATCATGGTTCCAGCGTCGGCATACTCCCGGGCACTATCGAATATGTGGTCAAGTGCTTCCCGTTCCTGTGGTGTCAATACCCTTCGAAATCCCGTCCACTTGGACTCCTCTATCCTAATCTGGTCTCGAAACGTTCGTGCAGTTCTTCCCATGCTTCATCCCTATCAATGGCGTGTTGTTCGGCGTTGTGATGGGCGGTGTCTTGGCTAGTCAGGCCAGATTGTTAGAACCCCGTTCGTTGTGGTTTTTGCGGGTCGTCCCAGTCCTCTCAGAGAGACTCCGTCGAGGGGGACTGATTTCCGAAAGTAAAGGCTCAATTTTTCCCTCATTCGACCGCAATTCATAACAACAAGTTTCCCTCTTCCTCGTTTGATGGGGATTGCCGCATTTGCGTGTCACTTGGGCCCAAATCAAAAGGGCTGGCTTGTACAAATCACTGGCGGTCCTGTTGACTTCCTTTGTTTTGATACCCACAGTAATTGCTGCAGTCCCGTATGCATCCTACGATTTTCCCTCGCAAGTTCTGTATGATGGATTTATGCAGGAAGGATTCTGGACATACCATCTATGGGTTGATGAAGACAGATGGGTTGCCATAGAGATTTCTGCAGATGTCCCGGTGGGAATCGATGTGTCGTATTATGTCGCTTCACAGAATACCCACTACGAAGTTAGCACGTGGACGGGTTATAATAGAATAGTGACACTGAAACCTGATTCTTATGGAGCCGAATTCAGTATCACACTTGATCCCGTAAGTGATGGCAATGTCACTGTGGAAATAATAGATTCATCACAGAGTGTAGCCAATAACATCCCTGGTCTTCTGTCATCTCCATGGTTTCTGCTCCTGCTTTTCCCAACTACAGTTCTAGATGCATATTGGACTTTCAAGTGGCTGCGTGTCTATGGTACCAAAAGGAGCAGGCAATCAGATGAAATCGTTCCGCAACCATCCGCTGAAGAACTGAAGTTCTCAAGGCGTTTTCTGGTAATCTCAAAACTTCGGGGAATGAAAGATATGCTCACCAGAAAGCGCAAGCGGTCCTAGGACATCATTCTCCTGTAGACTTATATCAACGCTTTGAACACTCGATTTCCGAAAGCAAAGACACAGCAAATTGCTGCATGTCGTAACAAATAACAGCAAGCATCACTGTATATTCCGTGAACGAAATTGCTTTCCCAAGCCAGGTCCATGATTCGAACCCGAAGATCTTATGGAGTTAAAATACTGGCTGTTGTGCTTTCCTCTTCAGTTCTGATCTCTGCAACAATTGCATCTCTTCCTATTACTGCATATGATATTCCACCGCAGATTCTGTTCGAAGGATTTCTCCAGGAAGGAAAGTTCTTGGACTATGATCTATGGCTTGATGCGGGTGTTTGGGTTGTTTTAGAGATATTCATTGAATTTAAAGCGAGAATAAGGGTCGAAACTTGGGTTGAGAGTGAGAGGTTCATATACATTCAGAGCGATCAATCCAGCTACCAAGGAGTGTTAACTCTAAGGGAATCCTCTCTAGGACAATCCGCTGTCATCCTAATCACTCCTAGGCACGATACCATTGTCCGCGTAGAGATCATTGATTCTTCATCTACAATTGCGAACAGCATAGCTGTTCTTTCCATCCAACCTTGGTTCTTGCTTGTATTATTCATATCTTTGTCTGTAGACGGATATGTGGTATCTGGTTGGTTGAGAACTACCACTAGAAGGAAGAGGGAACGAGAAGAGCTTTCGAAGAGGAATCTCCCTAATGATGAGATTCTCATTCCTCAGGATTACATCTTCCTCTCGAAGGTAAGAAGCTTGCTCACGAAACAAAATGAGTCCGATGTCTAACAACTACGCCATAGCCGTGAACACACACGAGGGCAAGAATCAACTGATGTTCCTACGCATTTCATGCGGCTGGTAATAGATCGAGTTCTTGTCATACAGAAGTCGAACTCTAGCAGGGAACTCCTCATTCTCGAATATGAGCAATACCTTGCATTGCGCGCGGCAAAGCTTATGAACATCAATCCAAGAGCTCTATTTGGTTGTAGGAAGTGCATCGCTATTCAGTATTAGCATTGGTCCTCGGATTGCTGCTGATTTTACCCACAGGCAGTTCCCTGACTCATTTGATGCAGTCGCAAAGTGCGGTGCATAATATAGCAGAGGTCGAGCTCTCAATTGAACTCACATGGTTCGCCGATAGTGAAGTGGAGGGGCTCGCAACCGATGGAGAGTATTTCTACATCAGCACTGCAGAAACTGCATTCGGCAACGGGGATGCTTGGTTATACAAACTCCTTCCCAACGGAACCTACATTGATGAAATGCTTGTACGCGACGGCACTCTCAATCATTGTGGAGGGATGGTCTTCTATGATGGCCTTCTTTGGATACCTCTTTCTGAAAGAGGGCTTGGTCCCAATAATCCTTCCAAGATTGTCCGATATGACACTGACCTTCTGTTCGTTGATGAGTGGATTAACAGCAGTTCCATTGACAATGTGCACTGGGGCGGAATATGCATCCTTCCTCTGCTAGAGAAAGTCTATATCGGAAACTACGGGACCAGTAATCTCTATGTGTATGACCTTGACAGGAACCGCCAGAATGATATTAGACCTCCACCATCGGAAAATATCCAGGACTACGTAGAGGTGAACGGACTCATTTATTGCTCAAAGCCTGGAGCATCCTTGGATGAAATTCATGTTTGGGAAGCAGCTGATTCCTATGGGAACTCTCTACGATCAATTGGTGTTATGGAAACCGATGGGGCTAGTAGCGGTCTGACCTGGTTTGACGGTGCATTTTGGACATGCGAAGGTTCAGGTTCAGCAACTCTGTACAAGCTCGGCGGTTCAGTAACAACATTTCCAAGTGCCAATGGAAATGGCTTACTCCTTGTGACTGCTCTAGTTTCCATAATATGCCTTGTATTGGGAATTGCTATTTATTCCAAGATTCGTAAATGACTCATCACGAAATCTGCTTTCTCCATGCTTCTTTTTCTCAGGCATTTCTGATACTACTATTTGATGATAAGACGATGAATTATGCTTAATTGCCGCTATGCCAAAGCCTTGAACACTCGGGAAGCTAGGAACCAGCTGATTTCACCGAGCATCTCATGGGGTTGGTAGTAAATCGAGTTCTTGTCGTACAGAAGCCGAACACTAGCCGGGAACTCATCATCTTCGTCCTCGAATATGATTAACACCTTGACCTTTGGAAGGAACTCCAGCTCGAATCCCGCATCCCCGTGGTCCACTCTCTTGGCTCCAAGTCTCTCAAGAGTATCGAAGAGCTGTTCCCTTTTCTCGAGAAAAACAGTAGTCAGTGCTTTGATATCTTCCTCGTCGTAAGAATATCTACACGCCCAAGAGCCTTGGAGGGCATTATATTTGGACCACTCGCCAGCAACTCCCACATCCTTCGCCTTCGTGTAATAGTAGAGATGAGGGAGTAATCGGCTTGTTTGAAACTCCTTGCCTGTTAGCAGGTCCTCTGTCTTACCCGTTTCGAAGTCGACTCTAAGCCCAAGAATATCCAGATACCCTTCTCCCAGATTCAAGACTTTCCTAAGCTTCACGATTTCCTCTCCGAAATTGTCCCAGTTCCAGAACGCCGAGCTCTTATCGAATTCCTCAACATTGAACCTTGAGGCTAGTTCGCGCGCTTCAGCCATCCAATACTCTAGAATATCATCCGCCATTGCAGGTCATCCGGCCTATGCAGCAATCATCTTTGTATCTTTGGTTATGTCAAATTTGACAGTTCATTCAATCGACATAGACTCAAATAGCACAAACGTAAAATACCGCCTTAGTTCCCGAACATGGGCACGAGGAGGTCTTTAGATGGTCACAGCACTCTTCAAAGTGATCCTAATGGGCGACGGCTCGGTAGGAAAGACAAGTCTTAGACGACAGTATATGGGTGAGGGCTTCAAAGCCAACTATATGATCACCATTGGAGCTGACTTCGCTGTCAAGAAGATGACCCTTGAGGGCGGACATGATGTCAGCATTCAAATTTGGGATCTTGCCGGGCAAGAGCACTTCAAGAATGTACGTTCTACATTCTATAGGGGTGCACAAGGTGCATTGACTGTCTATTCCACTGTGGAACGTACATCATTTGACAACATCGAAAACTGGCTTGACGAGTGCTGGAACAATGCAGGTAAGAAGATACCAATCGTTCTGATAGGCAATAAGATTGACCTCAGAGACCAGTTCAAGGACAACCCAGTGATGCAGCAGACCATTGTCAC
>JBHLQS010000188.1:0-5430 GCA_048883405.1 Candidatus Thorarchaeota archaeon | reverse complement strand
CGGCTTTGAGTGATGCTCAAAAATCTTGCTCACGTAGCCATTCATCTGCGCATAACAGCCTGTAGAGAGGCCTCCTAAGCCTGCTCCTATAATTATCATTAATTTCTTAGTCACTTCTCATCACTTCCTTCCCTCACTATGATATTCCAGTACCTTCTCGAGTGCTTGGTTCCAGAGTTTCATTCCTTTGATTTCTGCATTCAATGCTTTCATTAAGGCGGTGTCTTTCTTCTTGTTCCCGGAAGAAAGTTCCTTCATTCGAACAATGAAATTCTGATTTACAATGATAAGTTGCTGAAGCATTGAAGCGCCTAAGTTCGTCGAAGATGCGATTCGGTACTGGTATCCCGTCTTTCGGGATCCTGTCTTCACAACAACAGCATAGGCTTCGAGAACCTTGAGGGCGCGATTGACTGAGGGTACTGAGGTGGGATATTTCGATTCAGGGAATATCTCCCGAAGCCGTGATGAGATACCTCGCTGAGTCCAATCTTGAGGTTCAAGCAACATGAGACCCTCGATCCATCCACAGTACTCAGGATATCCATATTGGTCATACATTGTTCCTATCGCAGTCAGGAACTCTCGACGCAGTTTATGCTGTATCAATTAATGGCCCTCATTTATACTATAGAGTAGGTTGAATTTAAATATTTCAGTTTACTGAAATTATGAAACTCATGCTTGTGATGGTGGTTGTATCCGAATACTACTTGGCGGAATCCAATTTGGTGATACGGAAAAATCGGGTCAATTTCTGATTTTCATTGAATTCCTGGCAGCATACCAGCCTGTAAGGATTGCAGTAGGTATTCCCGCGGGACTGTAGGCCCATTGGCCTGCTTGGTATACATTTGGAATCGGCGTCTTAACTGAGCTTCCAATCTTACGGAGTTTATGTACAACAGGAACGGGTGATTCATACGACCAGCCTACAATTGCGCCTTCTGAGGTTCCTGCTATCGCTGCAATACTAATCGGGGTTGAGGAGAATTGAAAGAGCACCTTATCTTTCAAATCTGGATAGATAGAATTCGAAAGAGATTCCAACATTCGGTTTTCGACTTCGTTTCGAAATTCATCATACCAATTTGCATCCTTGACTTTCTTGATTAGATCGTATTCAAAGAGCATGCTAATTATCATACCCGTTTTTCCCTCTGGAGCCAAAGTGGGGTCTCTAAATGCAGGAATGGAGATTTCATAAGTAGTTAACTGACAATACTTGTCCAACCATTCCAGAATCTGTTCTCTTGATTTCGTTTCAAACTTCTCAATTAGAGACTCGAGTTCTGACCAATGCACTTCTCCCAATCCTTTCTTGGATGGCGTATAGAAGAAATGTCCATTTGAAATTGAGCTAAACTCCTCCGGAGGCATATCTATGCCAACGAATAGTGAATAAACAGAATCGCAGCCACGTTTTGAAAGAAGAAGCTCCTTCTGCTCCAATATTCTGCGAGCTACTTTTTCCTCCAAATCCTGGGTGTTCAATATTCTATATAATGTCTTCAAATCTGAACTCCAGATGAGAGAATCGTATGAATACGATGTTCCATCCTTGTCGATAACATGCTTTTCCGAGGGATTAACCTCGACTATTTCAGTACCCGTTTGGATTTTGCCGCCCCATTCAATTATTTTCTGTACCATCGCCCTTGGTAGCTCGCCCGTGCCTCCTCTTGGATACATGTAATCAGTATATGCATAGAAGTAGCCCAAGGCGAAAAACGTCGGGGTGTTTTTGAAGAAATGCTGGGCGATGATGTCGATTAGCGATTGATTCGAAGTCAATTTTCCCAGATAGGATTCAACCGGTTCATTCTTTCTGTTCATTCGTAATAATGTGAATAGGAATTTGCCCAGCCAAGGAAGGAGTTCTTTCAGATAGTTCCTGTCACTCATGTCCTTGAAATTGGGGTTATCAATGCCGTATAGGATCGCCATGTCTTTGATGATTCCCTCAATCTCTGAGATGATCTTGTCAATATCACTGACGCTTTCAGGATACAATCTCTCTAACAATCGTCTGTAGTCATCCAAGCTAGTTTCCGAATCAAGGTTGATAATATCATTCTCTATTCCTATTGATACCAGGCTTTCCAGCAAATCAAGTTCAATTCCGAGTTCAGTGAGCATAGGTCGAATTATACCAGAATTCAGGATCGATCTTGCACCTGCATCAAAAGTGAATCCTTCTCGCTGAAATGAATTGAGGAGTCCGCCGCACTCTTTGTTCTTCTCCAACAAAAGGACACTGTGTCCTGCTCTAGATAAATAGGCGGCAGCGGTCAATCCTGACATACCTCCGCCAACAATGATCGTTTGATGGTCGTTCTTGCTCATTCCAGACCCGCCAATTCTATTGCTTTTTGCCAAAGCTCTTCCGCAACATCACGGTCCAGTGCTGGAGGTGCAGGTTCTTCTTCAGTTGTAAGATTGAAGAACTTCCCACTTGTTCCCTCGACTTCTTTTGACACTCCGTGATAATATAGCGCCTTTGCAGACCTTTCCGGTGATTTCAAGGAACGATTGACAATCTTCTTCTTGAAGAAACGATAGATCCGGCCATTGTTCATGCCCATGTTAGATTTAACATCTCCCGGGTGCACAGCATTTATGGTTACGCCACTATCTTCGAAATACTCAGTAAATTTGATTATTGATAGAAGCTGGGCTGTTTTCGCAACACCATAGCTACCCAAGCCAGAATGTCGACGTTTCTCATATTTCAGGTCATGCAGTCCTATACCAAAAACAGCAAAGCGATGGCCTTCCGAATTGACAAGGATGATGCGCGTTTTTCCTCTTGCCTTCAATTTATCCTTTAACATGTAATTCAGGATAAATGATGCAAGATAGTTTACTTGAAAAACGAGTTCATTATCATCTTCAGTGTATATCCTCTTCGTTGAATAGAGACCGGCATTATGAATAAGGACATCGATTTCTAGCTCGGATTCCAGAAGATCCTTTCCTACTCTACGAACGTCAGACAACCGTGTAAAATCTGCGATCCTATAATCGCATTTTACTTGAAATTCTTGGCGAATCTCTTCACATACGGCTATTGATTTCTCTTCATTTCGATTTATGAGAAGAAGATCTGCGCCATGGGCAGCATATTCCTTTGCAGTTTCATAACCAATCCCTGATGTAGCGCCAGTGATAACCACCAAGCGTCCATGGAATTCGTCATTACATACTTCTGGCTCTTTTCGGTTATTCCGCATCATCGCTATTATGTTGGACATCTTGTATTGCTTGAGATACTTCGCTTTGCTCACGCAGGTCACCCGAATAGCTTCTTCATGAACATCCGATAGCCTTTGGAAACGCCTGGAATATTATCGAATATATCGCCCCACAAATCGTAGTAGTCTCTCTGCTCTACGATTTTCCCTTCCTCATTTAGGGTGAGCCTGCTTAATCCGTAAATAGTTGAACTTCGCGTTTGTCTGAAGGTCAGTGTCATTTCCCACTCGAAAAACAGCAACTTGCCTTCCATCATAATGTTGGCTATCTTCATCTTCAAATCTTGTGATCTATTCGTTAGGCGTTCAGTCATCGCCTTGAATTCTTTCATTCCACGAATTTCTTGGATACAATCACGGAAGTAAATGTCCTCATCATAATATGGTAGGATATGAGACCAATCAGGTCTACCTTTTGTATTGTAGGTCTTCTCCCACAAATCTGTAAATTGCTCCATGTTTTGGATACTACACGCCATTTTATAGACCTCCATTTCAAACAATCGCAACTTGTTTGAATAATATCCTGATTCGAATGAGCAAAATTGCTGGAGAGGTCTTTTTTTAACATTACTATGTGGCTGTAAATTTCTCACTCTAGCGTGTTACCGGAATCAAGCTGCCCTTTGAATTCCCCTTAACGTGTTCATCTTGCATATCATCATCGCCCTGAATTGCGGCATTATTCATTTTGATGCAGGATTCACTACCCTGAAATAGGGTTTGAAACTCGCTCGATGGAAACTCACGATTCCAAATCTTCGCTATTACAAGATTTGCTACATGAGGTTTGAGGAAGTGGTCTTTCACGAAATTGCTGTGTTCATTGGCATTACTCTTCTTCTCTTTCGAGTATGGCTAGTGGAGATAAAACTACCAGAAGAGCTTCAGTTTCGGCGACGCTATTTCAGCCGCTTCTTTGCCTACTATACATTCCTAGCCCTTACATTTGGCTTGAGTTTCTATCCCTTGAATATTATTGTCATGGTGGCATTCCCAATCCTGCTAGTGACTTCCATTTGGGACATAAACTTCTACCGACGATTCAACTCCCAAACTTACTGGACCAAGAATCGGAGATGGGTGCTAATTGAAAGATTAACTATGCATCCACCAGTAGTACTAGTGGCATTATTCATGATTCTAAATGGGGCGAGGAACTATATTGAACCGCCAAATCTGCTTCTGATGGTATTATCTGTCGCTCTTCTTTTCATTCCATTCTTCCTCCTTGACGAGAGATGGACGAAACGATACAAGTGGCCTGAGGCACTCGTTGTTATTGCACTCATGCTAGCATCTGGTTTATCCTTGCTTCTTGCTTTAGCCTTTCTCTGGGGTGTTCCAATTTGGTGAATGGATTTGCTAGCTCCTTTCGTGAGTATTTGGAGAACTCACGGCTCCTGCAATTTGGATTCGCATTCAATCTCATCTCTCTATCAAGTGTGATATTAGCTTTCACAATTCTCTGGCTCGCAGGCAATCTTGATACCACAATTTATGCAATGGATTTCCAAGTCTTTTACGAGGCCGGTCGGGCGTTTCTGATTTCTCCTGATTCAATCTATACAGTGAATCCAAATGGTCTGCCTTTCAGATACTTTCCCGTTTTCGCTGGGGCTATGTCGGTGTTCACAGTCTTGCCGCTTTATCCCCTTTACCTGGCCAATATTATCGCGATGACTATTTTTCATCTTGGCACAGTCTATCTTATTTACAGGATTTGCCTGCAGCTAGATGTCACGATCTCTACAAAGAACTTCGAGAAGACGTTGACAATTGTAGCCATAACACCCCCCCATGTTGTCAATCTTGTCCTTGGCCAAACCTCCCAGCTTGTAGTGCTTCTTCTTCTTATCGTATTGCTCCTTCTTGTGTCAACTTCAAATGAATATTGGAAACCATTCGTGTGGATAGGGCTCCTCATTGGTGTTGCTTCTACACTCAAGCCATTTTGTCTGGTTTTTCTGCCCTTCCTGGTTCCCTTCACTCTAGGTGGTCGATTGCGATTGACAGTTCCAATCAGGCGGCTAGGCGGGGTCTTCGTAGGGCTGCTTCTGTCCATGATACCAAACCTAATCTACTTTGCATTTTATCCTACTACTCTAAACGAGTTTCTCAATGTCAACTTCGTCGAGGGGCTATCCCTCCATCATAGCACCAGCATAACTCGACT
>JBHLQS010000187.1:0-5437 GCA_048883405.1 Candidatus Thorarchaeota archaeon | reverse complement strand
GGAATAGCGGATGCTCTCTCCCTACTGGGAGACATTGCAGAGATGGATGGGAATCAGAGGAAGTCCGCTGAGCACTTCACTGAGGCAGCACAGAACTATCTGGATGCGGAAATCTACGATATCGCAAGAGAAGTTGTTGAGCGCGCTGAGCAGAAACTCTGGGACATACCTAAATCTACTAGACGTAGGTTGAGAAGGGTAATTGATGATATAATCGATGCATTGCCTGATGAAGAAGAGGAACCTGAAGGCTCAGATGACGACTTTGATGAGGATCTTCTTGATTTCGTCGAGTAGCATTATTTCGCTTTTCTTATTGCGAATTTCATTTGGCATTTACCACAGGCCACATGAAAAAACACTATATGCTACATTCTGATGTGTTTTGCATTCAGAGATGGGAGTACCTACCTTGACGGCTGGAATGCAGAAGCAAATGGCGGTTTTGCTGCTGTCCTTGATCTTAGCGCCTCTTTTCATGCCACTTGCGGCACTACCTAGCACAATGTATAGCGCTAGCACCGTGGCACCGCTACAAGAATCATTATTGAGCAGTATGCCAAATGAAACCATTCCAATGAGGAGAGCAACCTACGTTGCCCAAGATTCCTCCTCGTATTTTGACGAGTTCGCATATATGGCTGGTATTCCAAATAGCGTCTTTCTATCCGGAGCAGATCAATACATATCTCCGCTTATCATGGCCTCAGGTTCTCAGTCTGAAGATTGGCTTGTGAATGATTGGACTGAATATCTTGAACCGGATGGGGGTCCTACCCAGATAGTTGGTGTTGGAAACCTGTCCAAATCTCTTGTGGATAACATTCAGGACATGACGGGTGTACAGGTATATCCTCGAATTACAGGGTCTGACTCCGCAGAGGTTGCAGCACAACTTGCAGCAATGGATTGGGCTACAAGCGATATTGCAGTCTTCGCCTTGGCTAAGGACAGTTTTCCAGCCCCCTCAGTGACATCTGGAGAAGCAAGTTTCAAGTTTGTTGACGCAGCTTTGTCCTCTTATACCTCAAACGCAAATGTCAATTACGCAGAAATTGCCAACATCACCTTCACGCCTCCGACATCCGCAGCCTGGATGGAAGGAACATTCGATTGGTCAGGTAGTGACCTGCATACGCATCAACTTCGCGATCCCACCGGTGCAATCGTAGACTATTCAGTGTACACTCAGGTGTACTTCGAGCGAAATCCGTCGTATGTTGCTTCGCTTGTTCCACTGAAGTTCTGGTATCCGAAGACCCAAGATGGGACTTGGACTATGGCTGTGGAGCGTCTGTCATCTGGAAGTACCGACCTAAGCTGCGAGGTGAAGTATCATCCAGGGTTTACTCAAACCGTGGCTGTACCATCGGATGCTCAATGGCTCAATGCGACAATATCTTGGGATAACACCGGAACAGACCTCAATCTGGCATTAGTGGATCCGAATGGCAGACTGGTTCAATGGGCTCCTGCAGGCAGCATTTTGGCTGGTCTTAGTAGTGAAACAGTGGAAATTCCATACCCCATGGCTGGGGACTGGACAATACTGCTATCATGGATTGATGCCACTGAAGAAGAGAATAATGTGGATCTCTCCTGGGCCGTTTCAACATTGTCCTCTGACCTCCAAGCATATCTCGAATCCGCAGCTAACGGAGCTGTTCTTGCATCATTACTCAATGCACCGCTCCTCTATGTAACAGAGGATTCAATTCCAGAAGCCACACTCAATGCAGTTCAGAAACTAGGTGTCAATGTCAGCTTTCTGGTCGATCCTGCAAACATTCATGCCGCTGCCCTGGAAACCGAACTCGACGCCTTCTCCTTCTTGACTTCCTTGGAGAGCTACCTCTTGATGACACAATGGATTAGGACGTTGTCTGGAGAGAATGACATTGTGGTGACTGTACCCTTCGGAAATGGAAATGAAGTATTTGCCCCTGCTGCATATTCAGCGGCATTTCATGGTGCGCCGATATTCTCGCTGTGTGGAGATGATAATTACCTGACAACGAGAGCTGAGGAAACCTGGGCTCCGTATCTAGTAGGTCCCGAGATTGACATCTACATCACAAGTAGATGGACTACTCGACATGAAAATGGCTGGTATGATGAACGAATTCCAAACACCTACTCGATGAGGCAATCAGTGAACGATTTTGAGGACTTTCTTATCGACCGCGGCGCATACAACGCAACTTGTTCTCAATCGGTTGTCATTGTCTCTTCACCAGAACTCATCAAGGTCAGTTTCGACAGGTCATTGCAGAGTCATTTCCAGGCTGGACGGATGCCAACTGACGACCCCGCACTTGCTTCAGTCCTGATCAACAGGGCCGCACATCATAGATTTCTATTCCTGACATCTGATTCCGCAGATGATGCGTTGTTAACATTCTATGCCTATACTGATGGCTCGCCCTTTGTAGATAACTTCCTCAATGGTTATGAGATTTGGCAGATTGAGGACACCACAGCAGCTCTTCAGAGTGCTGATTTCAATATATTAGCTCACGTCGGCGTTAACGAAGTCTTCAGCACAGTGGACACTCAGCTTGCTCTTTGGTCCATGAGCACTCATGGTACTCTGACTCAAGGGCCTCGAGACCCTCCCCTGCGACCGGGTGGTCCAGGACTGTTCTCCTTGAGGGATCAGGATGCTAGCTATGGGTTTGAAGTCAGTGAAACAACACGGGAGAGTCCTTCGGACATCGACCATCTGGTGAACCCAGTCGCCTATGAAGCCGAATACGCTCATCATGTGATGGAATCAACTGACAATTTGGAGGCTGCAATAGGTAACATTGGTTCTCCAATTGTCATATTGACTGCTTGCCTCTTAGGTGGGACAAGACTACCCGTCATGCTAATGGAGCATGGGGCTGTGGGAGTGGTCGCTTCCCCTCGTACAGTATACTTCCAGCCAGCAGGCACTCTTTCAATTCAGATAACTGAGGCTCTCTGTAATGGCAACACAACAGGTTCGGCTCTGAGTGATGCCCTCGTTAGAGTCTCGCACGACTATTCCGACCCGTTGATAGGTCGTGATCCGCGCGACTATGGAAACCAACAGGTGCTCTTTGGCGATCCGGAGGTGCATCTATACTCTCCAACAAGTTCTCCGCGGATCTCTTCCGTTGACCCAAGCTCTGTTTCACTTGATGGGCATCAGCCGAGCCGGGGAGTTCCAGCTGTAGCTGCTTATGGTACAACTGAGTACCTACCCCAGACTCTGGATGACCTTTCACTAGCTCATGACTTCTATGATACTTCAAATCTCACAGATTCTCAATGGCTTCTGGCTCTAAGATCAACTGTGTTGGTTGAGCCCGGTTCACTTCCATCTCTCTCAACCGACTTATCCCCTATGAGCCAAGATCTCGAGATATATGTGGAGCAGGGCGGTACCCTTGTCCTCATGGGCGTTTCAGGTGATTTGAGTTGGCTGCCTTGGGTATTACCCACTGGTACAAGCTCCGGTTCAGCAATTGTGATAGAAGACTCGACTCATCCGCTTATGTCACTGCCTAATGTATTGACATCAGCAATTGATTATCAAAATCATTTCACCTCGGTCCCAGAGAACATGACGATTCTGGCCACAGATGGCACAAATCCTGTAATTATGGCGGGGGTAGTAGGTTCAGGAAAGCTTGCTGTGACTACAACGCATCCCGTGGGGACTGCTCGCAACCAGACAGTTGAAAATGCTGCATTGTGGAGTAGCATGCCATCGTTGGTTCTTCATGATGCAAGCCTAAATCAGATCATCATTTGGGAGGGCGATCGAGTCATTATCACACTGGAAATCACGACTCGCAGTGGTACTGGTATTGGGCAAGTTAGCTTGCAGTCATGGTTGAACTCTACTGAGATCATGGTCGTTGCTTCGGCAGAACCTGGTCTGTATACAATGACACTGACTGAAGACTGGACACGAGGCCGTGTTGGTATGTATAGCTTGTACTTGACTGGTGTAAAAGCTGGATATGACTCCCTCACAGTAGTCCTACACGGTTTCATGACCATCCGTGCCTTTCCATGGGAACCACTGCTTCTGGTTGGAGGAGTGTTCGCTGCAATTGCTGGAGTCTCAGTCTATACTAGGCGAAAACGTGGTGACAGAGTATCCAAGAAGACGAAGCGCATGAGCAAGGAAGAGCGTCGACGTGAGAAGGAGGATCGCCGACGTCAGAAGGCAGAACGCGAACGGCGCAAGAAGGAGGATGCAAAGGTCGATCCAAAGGAGTTCTTTGGAGTCTAGAAATGCGCAAAAATAGCAGTCTGTTGTGACTCTGTTACAGCAAGGTTTTATAGCATCACCAATCGACCTATCTCCGTTAGGACACCCTAGAGGCTTTAGAATGTCCAGCCGTGTAGATACCATCAACAAGATCATTCGTGACTTCGAAACAGTGCCTGGCGTAGAGGGTGCTGCTCTAGTCTCTCTCGATGGACTTCCCATTTCATCAGCCTTGCCCGAGAGTGAGCAGGAAATGGTTGCAGCCATCAGCGCTGCGATACTCTCCTTGGGAGAGAAAGCAACGAATGAACTGGATCGGGGAAGTCTCATGGAGATCTATGTCAAAGGTGACAAAGGATACACACTGATGACTTCTGTTGGCGACCATGCGCTCATCCTAGTCCTAGCAAGACCTGATGCTCAGCTAGGCCTCATATTCGTAGACATGCGAAGAATGGCTGACAAATTGATCGAGATTCTCTGAAGACACTGGCCAATGGAAAGATTGTGCCCTTCTTCTCATTTCATTCTCTGGATCATGACATCTACTATCTCTCTCGCCACATTCCTCTTCGATGATAATGGAACTTTCTTCACAACTCCCTCGGAACCGACAATCAGCACCTCGTTTGTGTCAGTTCCAAAAGCAACTCCTTCTCGATGTGCATCGTTAGCCACTACCAGATCGCATACTCCTGCATCAATCTTTTCTTTGGCTCTTTTCTCCAGCTCTTTATCTGACACTTCAGATTCTACCTTAAAACCAACAATGTACATCTCTTTGTAATTGCCACGAACCGCCTCTATTATTTTTGGAGTTGGCCCAAGTTTGACTGAGAGCTCGGCCTTGCCTGACGCTATCTTGCTCTCCTCCTTCTCAAGCGGGACATAATCTAGAACTGCTGCTGCAGAAATTACAGCGCTTGTCTTAGTCTTCTTCAGAGAGCTCAATACAGCATCCAACATTTCGGCTGTGGTTTCCACATTGATAACTTCCACACTCGTCGGAGGTTTTGATTCTGTGGGGCCAATAACTAAGTCCACGGTGCCGCCCCTGAAGGCTATCTCCCGTGCTAATTCAATCCCCATCCTTCCACTTGATGGATTTGTGATGAATCTGACTCTGTCTATCCATCCCCTCGTTGGTCCTGCTGTAACAACAAAGTGCCTACCCTCAAGATCTTGTGGACT
>JBHLQS010000186.1:0-5438 GCA_048883405.1 Candidatus Thorarchaeota archaeon | reverse complement strand
ATTCTCACAATCGGAAACGAAGTTCTGGATGGACTTGTGCTTGACACCAATGCAAACTGGATGGAAATTCGTCTGACGGCTCTTTCAGCAGAGATGCGCCGTCTTGTGGCTGTGCGTGACATCAAAGAGGAGATTGGCACTGCACTTGATTTCTTGGTTGGAAACTGCCAATTAGTCATCACATCCGGTGGTCTTGGCCCTACGCACGATGATATGACTCTGAAGGCAATCGCAGCACATCTTGGTCTGCCATTGATTGAGGATAAGGATGCTCTAGCTATTGTTGAGAAGCAATACAAAATGTTGAGCGAAAAGGGCATTGTAGCAGACTCTGAAATCACCGAACCAAGAAAGAAGATGGCTCGAATTCCTGAAGGGTCAATTCCATTGGATAACACAGTAGGTGGAGCACCTGGTGTCAGGTTGGAGGTCAATGATACGACAATATTCTGTCTACCAGGAGTACCTGCAGAATTGAAGTACATCTTTGAAAATTCTGTAAAGCCTTGGGTGGAAGAACGAGTCTCTGAGATGTTTGTTGAGAAGATAGTGGAATTTGGATTCAAGGATGAATCCGTCTTTGCGCCTTATATTGATAGAGCAATGAAGAAAGTGCCAGGCGTCTACATCAAATCGATGCCAAGAAGATATGGGACCACAGACGTCCTCAGAGTCTGGGTTTCGGCGAGAGGAGATGACAGGGAAGCCCTAGAGGACCTTGTGATAGCCGCAATCGAACTCATTGAAGCAGACTCGGGCCAAAGTCCGACATATGTCGAGGGACGGCAGGAAACAGGCCGATAAGTATAAGCAGATGTTTTTTAGGCAAACGCATTTGGATGTCATTGCAATGCAAGTGGAATTCGCAATCGAGTTTGGTGATATTGTAGTCTATTTCATTGCAGTAATCTATGCAGTGATTGTGCTTACAGTTGCCGATCTGGCTAGGCGCAAGATGAATTGGGGGTCCGAATTTACTAGGAGAATTGTTCATCTATTTGCCGGGATTGCAATATGGACTGTCCCCTACTACCCTCATCCCTGGGTAGCTACACTTGTTGCCCTCACATTTGTCGTGATGCTAGCTCTTGCCAATCACGAACGATTCAGTAGATTCTTTGAAGCAATGGCCAGGCCAGAGGATCTTGAGCATGGCAGTGTTCGCGGTCCTCTCTGGTATGCCGTGTCTATTACTATTTTGACCGCGGCATTTACAATCACAGGCTATGACAATCTCTACTTCATCGCAGCAGCTTCAATTCATATTATGATGTTTGGAGACGGGATGGGTGCACCTATAGGCATGCGATATGGGGCGAATTCGACTCGAGTCATTTTCGGGTCAAAACGCAGCCTGCAGGGATGCGCCGCAGTGTTTGTCTTTGGTCTTCTAGGCGCACTATTGGCATTCTGGTTCTTTGGCATCGTGAACTATGGCGTTTTTGTGAGTGGTGGCAATATCTTGTGGATCCAAATGATGGTGCTAGCGCTGATAGGTGCATGCACTGCAACCATTGTGGAAGCCATTAGCCCAAAGGGGATGGATAACATACTCCTACCACTCATCACCTGCGTTGTCATGCTATTCTCTGCAATGGCAATGAGCCTAGTGATTTTCTGAATCTCATCGCCCTGGATCAACAATAAGACGGTAGTAATAGGAGCGTCCTGCTGTATCACTCTCACGCTGAATTCGAATCACTTGACCCGCTTTTGCACCAAGCACCTTGACAGCGGCATCATCCCGATAGATTCGCGGTAGCTGTGATCTAGTGATACCATAATGGTCAAGGACAAGTTGTACTTCTTCCTCATCTGCAACCACATGTTTCGGAACAAGATTATGGCCAAAGAGGTCAAATGAGGAATAGCCTCCTTCCACAAGTTCCACACGCATTTGACGAGCGAGCTTCTTCGATGCTGGCGTAACTCTTGAGCCCCCTACAAGCATGCCCTCTTGTGCCTGAGCCTCTTCCATTGCTTTCACTAGTTCCCTAACAACAGCTACTCCTATCACTTTCGGCTCCTTGAAAATCCATACTACTGATTTGACAGTGACATCTTCAGATTCCCTAGTGGGATGCATGACATATCGGTTCTCATATTCCAGCAATTCCTCTACAAGATAGCCTCTCAATGTAAGGAGACCTCTGGTCTTCATGACTAGAATAGGGAATTCAACCACAAGAAAGCACCCTAGATTACAACGCAATTCTATGGGCGAGATATAAAGATTCCCAACTGACGATTTATGGAAAAGGAGGGGTTTGAAAGAGGATTCGAGTTTAGGAGGTGACTACTAGTCTGTAGTAATAGACTGCTCCAGCAGTATCGCTTTCTCGTTCAATTCTGACTACTTGTCCAGGTTTGGCTCCTAGCACCTTCACAGCTGGATCGCTTCTCAGGATTCGAGGAATTTGGTCGCGAGTTATACCATAATACTCCATGACTAAAGAGACTTCATCTTCATCAGCAATACTATGCGTAGGAACGAGCTCATGTGAGAAGAGATCAAAGGATGCGTAGTTTCCCAAAACAAGTTCCACCCTCATGTCGAGTGCATGTTTCTTTGCTGCCGGTGTGAATCTAGAACCACCAACCAAAATGCCCTCCTGTGCCTGAACCTCTTCCATCTTTTTAACCAAGTCTTTGACAAGTGCAATCCCCACAACGCGAGGCTCTTTCAGAATCCAGACAACGGACTTGACCGTCGTATCTTCCACCTTCTTAATCGGATGCATCTCAAAGCGACTCTCGTATTCCAGCAATTCCTCAACTGCATAGGCTCGAAGGTTGAGAAGGTTCCTAGTCTTTATCACATTGCTTGGGAAATCTATCATGGAAATACACCCAAAGAAGGTCTAGCAGTCGCCGATTCAGCTTGTCATATAAAGATTATCAAGCAGCCCTCTTGTATATGACAGTTTTCGCAGGTCAGGCTTCTAATCTTCCTCAAACAGTCTCATTGGTTGACCGCAACAAACCAGGGTTCCAACACCAGATTTCACTACTCTTACTACTTGCTGACATATGTCACAGACATATAGTCCACCTTCTTTTCCCATAATTCATAGGCCTCCTCATAGATCGATATTGCTTGAGCCGCAATCCCTGATTTATGGCTTTCTGAATTCATTCCTCTCATGGGTATAAGCAAGACGAAGACTCAAATACACCAGTGCATTCATCCAGTTAATAGGCAGAGGCGATTGGCGTGGCCGGGCTAACGAAAGGTATGATTGCAGACGTCAAAAAGAAGCGGGCAATAACCCTCCCAGATGACTTCTTCAATAATCCTGAACTGGGTGACATGAAAGCTGCAATGGTGATTTATTTTGAGAGATCGGGCGAGATAAGACTCATTCCGATGATGAAGGAGGGTGGAGCGCGTGTCAGGCTCGAGGTCGAGAAGGTCAATCCGGCCCTCATGCAAACTATGACTCAGCTGTTCAAAGCTCATGACCTCAAAGTGCTGTTCACAACAGGATTCTGTTTCGAAGAGAATCGATGTGTCTACGAGGTCTATTTTGCCGCAGATGATATCAGGCAAAAAGAAGCAACCATTAGAAGCACTATTGAGAGCATTCCAGGATTATATGATGCAGAGTTCGAGATACTAGAACTTGGTGAAGAATGGTAGACTGCTGATGCACAAGACCAGAGTTATTTGAATCGAAGGGCGACGGTATCTTTCCCTGCAGTGTCAACCAGTTCTAGCTTGACCTTTAGCAGCGCTTCAAGATAGCCTTGGATGAAAGGAGCGGGATAGAAGGGGCTTGTTATGACAAGAAGATCATCACTTTGCATTTTCAGAAAGCCCCAACCAAAATTCTGAAGCAGCGTAAGAATAAGGCCTCGACTATCCTTATCTGATGGATCGGTTCCATGATATAATGTAATAACATCCCCGATTGCTGATTGACTACCTGAAGTTATACCCAGCTCATACTGATCCGATGGAGTTAGCTTTGAGAAGAAGAATGAATTCATGGTTTCCGATTCCAATACAACTCTGGAACCAGTCACATACAGACCGAGGTCAGTCCATCTGTGCACGGAATAGTCCAGAAACCATCGCACTGCATCTTCAATGAGTTGAGCTCGAGATCTACCAACAGTTTCATGAACAAGCTCATCAATGCGATTCACCAGCGCTTGACTCATAGTTACACTGATGATTTTCTTCTTCAGTAAATCATTGATTTCCTGCAACCTCTCCTTTTCCTGCTTGGTGCGGCCGGCTTCATCTTTTTTCTCGATTGCAGCTTTCTCTTTCATGAGTGCGGATTGCTCGAACCTGAGTGCCAATTTAGCCTATCCTCCATTTCGTCTGCCCTGTGACACATTTATCTATCATAGATTGTATTTGGTTCTACTGGGTCTTGTTAGTTTCACATGACTCCTTCTATTTGAACTCTTTGGGAGGCGCTTATATGACACATCTACACAGGCAAACCTTAATCTTCTAAGTAAGGGAAATGCGGCAGAGTTGTGAACGAATGTCTTATTGCGAACTTTGGCTTGAAACCAATAACACTGAGTTTAGGGTAGCGATGTTTGTGCCTGTCGGATTCGAGGTGCCTGACGGATTTTCGCGACTGGAATCTGGTGACCTTGGTGAGAAGGGATTCTATGTCTCTGATTGGTACTCTGGAATCACTGAGGCAAAGAAAAGCATAGACAACGCGGCCAAGTTCTACTCCGATCTCTCAATCAAGTTCTTGTATATCAGGGAGATAAGACCTCCTCGGACTATGTGAGTCATTGCAGAGAAAAAAGATGGAAGGAGGGGAACATCTCCCCTCAAGCTATTATGGCGTTGGCCAAGCCACACCTAGACCAACCATTTCTGGGGCGAAGAAGATGAGAATACCTACAGCAAGTGCTCCGAGTCCAATCAATACGATGACTGGAGTCGCTGCAAACACCTTTCCGATCAGCTGAATCAGCTTAATCAGAAGCCCGCTTAGAAGGTATACTACAGCGAAGATGACGAAGGCTATGACGGCCATCCATTTCAGGGAGATTATCTGTGTGACATACTCACCAATGAATGGGTCGCTTGCATGTGGCGCGAGGATTCCATACAGCGTAAATGTCCCGAACAAAGCTAAGCCTAACGATAAGAGAAGGGCGATAGGGAATTTGGAGAGCATTCTCATACTCAAGGCGAAGCCAATGAGAATGAGTAGCCCAGCTACAATCACTGCGTTTGGATTCGCTGCCCAAACAACATAACCTACACACATATCCAGAATGCCTACGAAGAAGCCTAGATAGCTACCGATAGCTACTAGCCCATCGAATATTGTTCCAAGCAGTGGAATAGGGTCTGTGATATTCTCCAGCAGCCATGCCGCAGCAAGAACACCTGAACCAATCAGCACCCAAGCAACAACAACATCATTCTGGAAGTAGGCAACAATCTCAGCTAAAGT
>JBHLQS010000185.1:0-5593 GCA_048883405.1 Candidatus Thorarchaeota archaeon | reverse complement strand
AGGCTGTCGGCGATATTCTAGTCTAGGTCTAGAGCGATTTGAACAATGCACCCAGTTGAGGAGGTATTGATTTCAATCTTGGCTCGGATAAGTCTGCTAACCTTCTCTGCAACCTTTTCATGAAATGCACATGGATAGCCCCTTGGAAGTTTCTTCCCATCGGGATCAATCTGTCTTGCCATTGCTAGAAGCTCGCAACGTCCAGTTTCTATCTTCATCTGGTGCACTGGAGCTGCAGGGAGCTGGGCTTCTTTTGAGCAACTGAGAATCATGTTTCCAAAACTGGAAAGAACATCAACTCCTTCACCGGTCGCGCTCCATATTCTGACTAATTCATTAGCTACATTCTCGAACATGACGTCAAGATGGCCAGAGGGAAGATTTCCACCATATGCAGCCAACTCCGATAGCACTGCACCATAGGAATGGATTGCGTGCTCCCAGAGTTCGTTACTGTTTAGAGCTTGCAGTTCGGGTATGGCTCCGACGCCTGTCAAAGAGACATCATCAATACTTGTCGAAGCCTCGGCCTGAATCTCAGATTCCCCCTCGGAAGGGGCTGTGGGCGAGCTGCCGTCATCATATACAAGATCTGGAATCTCGTAGTTCGGGCATACTCCAGCAGTTTGATACTTCCGGGAGAACTGCATCAGTCTACCAGCGCATTGAGCCACTGCATGCCTGCTGAGGCCTTCAAGTCTTATATGACCATAGATCACTCCCACAAAGGAATCTAAATCCAATTGATGGACCGTCTTCTCGACAAGAATCTTCTTGCCTCTGACCACACGGCATGCCCACTTTTCATCCATAACTCCAGCTTGGGCCGCATAGCTCGTGTTGGTGATGCCGACCAATGGTGAGATAGGATAGAAGTCGCTCAATGTCAGACCTCACTAATGTCTTGGTCCTATGAGTCTTTTGTCTTGGCTTCAAAAGGCTATCTTGAATGTACGGAATAGTCTATCCGGAAGCTTTCGTGACCTTGAGTGTGATTATCGAGTGATTATCAACTGGAAACGTTACGGTTGAATCAGATGCTGGCAGGTCACCAATGACATTCTCACGAAGATCCAATAGACTGACCTTGGATACCTCAAAAGGAAATTCAAGAGTTGCACGTCCCTCTTCGCCAGCTACCTCATAGAGTCGAATAATGACTTCCTGATCAGAAGAGCCTATCCTGAGACAGGAAAGACCAAGTTTCATTCCCTCAATTTTCAGAAATGATCTCTCAGCAGGCAACGATCCCCTAGAAACCTCCAGCGGATATCCAATTAATGGAAGTCTATGCTCTGCTGCTGTTCTCCATACTGTAGCGTTTCTCCAAGATCCCTTGTGTGGAATAATGGACATCCGAAACGAATGCTCACCGTTTTCATTTGCAGTCTTAGACTCTAGAACATCGTCATCTCGTCCATGGGACAGGTGTTCCACGCTCCGCAACAGAGTTACACTGAGCATTCCATCTTGGAATTCAAACTCGTGTAGGCCAAATGCAGACAATCCTATCCCAAACTCTGGTCCTGGGCAATCCACCCAGTCAAGTCCGGAAAAAAGCCCCTGGTTGGCGTCAGCCCATCCATCAGGATCATTCGGTGTGGCTATCTTGGACTCCGCACCAAATTGAGAACCCACTACGACTTTGTCTGTCAGAACTGTAAGAGGGAAATTGGCTCTGACACGCTTACTATGGCCCTTGAAATTCAGGTCTGTTTCAAGGTCGATTCTATGAAGATTCTCGTACAACACAACTCGTTGTACCCTCTTGGAGTCCTTGAAATCTCCCTCGACTAGTACTGTGGCTCTAAGAGGACCAGACTCAACGACCGAGAGCTTGCCTGAATGGCGCAATGTCGTTAGATCCGATTCCTCATCAGAAAGCGTGGATCTCGCATATCTATAGAGGTCTCCAACATCGCTTTCCATTGTGAGATAGTTGCTTGGACCCCGTAGAGCTTCAAACTGATTGCGTTTATCAAACACTCTAGTCATTGCACCACTGAAATCATCAAACTCGACGATGAAATCATCTGACTCCACCCAATTATTGCCAGTACGCAAAGAGGACTCAAACTCTGGAGGCTTTTCTGAGGGCTCAATAGTGTAGACTCTATATCCAAGACTCGGCATATTTCGTGCAAGAAGAAGAACATCTGCGGGGCTTCCCTCAGCAAGTTCCCCAATTACTTGATACGGGATACTGTTTCCATTTGAATCATGAATTCTGAAGAACTGCGTGTGAATCTTAGAGAGATCTAAGGAAAGCCGAGTCACATCATCCCTGCGCCATGGAAGAGGATTGAATACCACAAATGAAGCCTTAGATGGGTCAAATGTAATCTGCGACGCAACGCCACTTATGGCATCTTCAAGAATCTCACCAGCTTGGTCCAATGCTTGCTTGAATCTACGCACTGCGAGTTGATAGGGCTCGTCGGCAATTGTGCCTCTGATGATATTGTGATCTTGATTGAAAAGAAGTATTAGCCAGAGGTTTTCCAATACCCTTGTATTCTCTATATCACCTGCAAATGATAGATATAGCTCAGTGAGATACAGCATAGATTCCAGCTGGCGATTCATCTGCTTCAGCTTCACTCTAGCGCTCAAACCGCCAGATCTCGAAGATGAGAAGCGGCCTGATGCTAATTCTCCGGACATCATGGGTAGAGAGGCTTGTACTGCCTTGATTTTCTCAGTGAACTCTCTTGGAGTTACAATCGACATTCGCATGTCTGGAAAAGTCTCATTCCATTGGGAAACAATGTCAGCTAAGTGAGGCAGCGGAGGCACAAGCTCACCGCCAACAGGCACAAGCACATTCTGGGAGGATGCCTTCGCTCCAGTTAATTCTGCGACTTTGAGTAGATTACTGTATGCTTCCCTGAGATTCTCCGATAGCCATGCGGAGCTGTCATAACCATTTGAAAGCCACACCGCGTTTACTCGACTGCCATCAAGCCCTTTCCATACAAATTCAGTCGGCGAATCATATGGCATTCCCCTCCAAAACACATAGGAAGCAATCCCACATTGCCGGAGAATCTGGGGCATTTGAGAACAGTGACTCGAGGAATCTATTGCCCATCCAGTCTTCACCTCAACTCCTAATTCCTCTCTGATGAAGCGAGTGCCAAACATAAACTGGCGGACTATGGATTCTCCATCCGGGATGATGAAGTCAGGCATCACATATGTGCCACCCACGATCTCAATCCTCCCTTCCAAAACCCGTTGATGAAGGGAGTCCCAGTAATTAGGAAAGAGCCGCTTGAACCCATCAAGAAGTGTCACTTGGTCCACGCTAAATTTGTGACTTGGATTCACCTCAAGATAATCCAGAATGCTTTTGACATTCCAAGAAACTATGCTGATGTTATGCTCATACGTCTGTATTCTTGAGTTGTCAAAATGCAGAAATGGGCATAGATTGACTATCCAGCGTTGCCCCATTGTAGGTCACTCAACAATGTGTTGTGTAGGATGGATGCCAAAAGTGTTGCGACCCTAAAGAAATGTTAGAGGGTCGGTGTGGATGACCCTCCGAATTAATGAACTATACATAGAGATCAGATCGTGTCGATCTTTCTGGTTCAATCTGACGGCCTTCTAGAGCTGCAGAGATCTTCTCATAATACTCCAGCACTTTAGGTGTCAAAGTGGGTCGTACTGTTTTCAGAGCTTCCTCGAAATGTTTCATTTCAAGTTCCCTAGCCTTCATCTGGATATTTGTAGGCGTTGAACCTTCAGTGACAGCAATCATCACTGCCACTCTTACCAACCCCTCAATGTCAGCTCCAGAGAAATTGGCTGTCTTTTCTGCAAGTTTCTCCAAATCAAGATTCTCCGAACCCGGAATGCCTCTTGCAACTGTGTGCACCTTGAGTATTTCCAGTCTTGCGTCCTTGTCTGGTGCTTCCACATGCAATAATATATCAAACCGACCTGGACGAAGCATTGCTGGATCCATGATGTCTGGGCGATTCGTAGCGCCAATGACAAGGACATTCTGTAGAGTCTGAAGTCCATCAACCTCAGCCAAGAACTGGTTCACAATCCTCTGTGTCACTCCAGTTTCATCTTGCTGCCCACGCTGACTGAGCAGCGCATCTATCTCATCAAAGAAGATTACGCATGGAGCAACCTGTCTAGCTTTCTTGAAAATCTCCCTCACAGCTTTTTCTGATTCTCCCACATATTTGTTGAAAATCTCAGGTCCCTTGATTGAGATGAAGTTAGCCTCACTCGTAGTGGCGACTGCTTTCGCGAGCAGAGTCTTTCCAGTACCTGGCGGCCCATAGAGAAGAATCCCCTTTGGTGTCCTAATCTTCATTTCTGTGAAGACATCCGGAAACTTGAGAGGACCTTCCACAGACTCCAGTAGCGCCTTTTTCGCATTTTCCAGTCCGCCAATATCCTCCCATTGCACATTCGGTTTTTCCACTAGCACCTCCCTGAGAGCAGAAGGTGAGATACCAGAGAGTGCAATATCGAAATCATTCTGTGTGACAAAAAGATCACGAAGCACATCTGGAGGGATATCTCCAGTTTCAGGATCTACGTGAGGCAGCGCTCTGCGGAGCGCTTCCATCGCGGCTTCTCTAGCTAGGGCCGCGAGGTCCGCACCAACGAATCCATGAGTGACTGAAGCCAACCTTTGAAGATCAAGTCCTTCCTCCAGAGGCATGGATCTGGTATGAATCTGAAGTATCTCAAGGCGGCCCTTTCGGTCAGGCACTCCAATCTCAATCTCGCGGTCAAATCGACCGGGTCTTCTCAGAGCTTCATCAACATCATCCACCCGGTTTGTGGCTCCAATTACTATGACCTGCCCTCTGCCTGCTAGTCCATCCATCAGAGCAAGTAGTTGAGCAACGACCCTTCTCTCAACTTCTCCCGTTACTTCAGCCCTCTTTGGTGCAATGCTGTCAAGTTCATCGATGAAGATAATGCTTGGGGCATTCTTCTCAGCTTCCTCAAAAGCCTCCCTCAATTTCTGTTCAGATTCGCCATAGAATTTGGACATTATCTCTGGTCCATTAATCGTCTTGAAGTTTGCACCTGACTCATTTGCCACAGCTTTCGCGATAAGTGTCTTGCCTGTTCCAGGCGGACCATGTAGTAAGACACCTTTTGGAGGCGATATTCCGAGACGTCTAAAGAGCTCGGGCGATTTTATGGGGAGCTCCACCATTTCTCGGATTTTCTGTATCTCCTTGCTCAGACCACCTATGTCTTCGTAAGTGACTTGGGGGATTGAAATCTCCTCAGGTTTTGCAGGGCGAGTGAGAACCTCGAGTTTCGTTGATGCAGTGACTCTAACATGTTTGGTTGGACCAACAGAGGTTGCAGTGAACTGAAGACCTTGTCCTATAGATGCTATTAGGATGATATCTCCTCTTGTCATAGGCCGGTTCATAATCTGTTGCTTAATGTATTCCTCAAATCCTGGCTGGAATCGTACTGGCTGACTCGGTGCTAGAACAACCCTGGTCGCATCAGAGATGGTAATAGTCCCAACCTCCACCATTTCGCCAAGTTTCACTCCTGCATTTGCGCGAATGAGGCCATCCATTCTGACCATATCAAG
>JBHLQS010000184.1:0-5604 GCA_048883405.1 Candidatus Thorarchaeota archaeon | reverse complement strand
TCGACTCTGCGATGGTTGTCATCTTGACAATCTTCTGCTGGACCTCTTCTGTAAGGTACTTTAGAAATCCTTCCATGTTTTTTCCGCGACTGTCTTCTGGAATTCCATTGTTGTATTTGCCTGTGAGGAGGCCCTGATACAATGGGCTCCAGACCGTGAAGCCCATACCAAGACTCTTTCCTACCTGCATGATTTCAAGCTCGATATGGCGGAAGAGCATGTTATACATCGGCTGTTCAACAATAGGTCGTTGCAGTCCATGTTCTTTGGCAACAGCGTGAACTCGCTCCAACTGAGCTGCAGTCCATACTGATGTCCCCCAATATCTGACCTTTCCAGAGTGGATGAGATCATCCATGGTTTCCGCCGTCTCTCTCACAGGAGTGGTCGTATCGAATCTATGTAGGTAGTAGATGTCAATATGATCAGTCCCTAGACGTTCCAGTGTCCCATCTATGGCGTTCAAGATGTTCTTGCGGCTGTTTCCCCAGTCCGTGACCGCATCACTGGTTGGCCAAAACACCTTGCTCGATATCACCAGGTTCTTTCTGTCGACGTTTTCCTCAACCAGCCACTCACCAATCACACTCTCTGCCTTCCCGCCAGCATAAGCCTCAGCTGAGTCTATGAAGTTTATACCACGTTCTAATGCAGTATTCATGCAGTCATTGGCAACCTGCTTCTCTACACTCCCACCATATGTCAACCATGAACCAAGAGACACTTCACTAATCTTCAGTCCGCTCTTCCCGACCCTTCGGTAATGCAAATTACATCCTCCATCCTCACAGATGTTACTTAACTATCTTAAAGCTATTGCTGAAGGAAGTCTATTACATGTTGGAAGAAGTCTTTGGTGGCTCCCATAGCTCCATCCGGCTGCCTTCACCATCAATGAACCAGCCAACTAGTCAGTCAGATTGCTATGCTTCACCTGATATTTCTATGAGAGTCTTATCTCTAAAGTTTCTTCCACCTCCATTCTTTCTAGGGGAAGTTTTGAAAGCAAATCTCGACATAGCTCTATCATCATAGGACACGGAGTGAATGTAATGACCTGCTATTTTCGACACATGAGTCGCATCTTTGAGGAGATTGGAATCGAAGTCACCAAGGAGAACAAGCGTGAGATTGACAAGGTGATACATGATTTAGTAGGTGTTGACTACAAAAACTGTTCCGAGTCTTGGAAAGAAGTCAAGAAACGACTTGTAGAAGATGAGGATGGATTTGTCAATACCCTACGTGGCTTGCTTTCTTGAATAGACGAAGTCGGTAAAGTGATAACTCGCTTCGTCATTTCCCCTCCTTGTGCTCAAGATGACGAAACGAACACCTGTTTTCTTTGACGAAGACGCTGATATCTCTCTCCTGGATGGTGTCATCGCAGTCATAGGATACGGCAATCAAGGGAGGGCTCAGGCACAGAACCTCAGAGACTCAGGCTTGAATGTACTCGTGGGCAATATTCGTGACGGCTATTGGGAAACGGCTGTGTCAGATGGGTTTGAAGTCCTTGAGATACAGGAAGCAGTCAAGCGAGCACGCTTCATCATGCTTCTTATTCCAGATGAGGTGCAGCCCAGCATCTTTGAGGCTGAGATTCTTCCTGCAATGACTTCCGACAAGATTCTATGTTTTGCTTCAGGCTATAATGTCACTTTTGAGAGAATCATCCTGCCCCCAGAAAATGATGTCATTTTGGTTGCGCCTCGTATGATCGGAGCTGGAGTCAGGAATGCCTTTGAGAATGATAAGGGGTTCTATGTCTTTATCGCTATTCATAATGATTCATCGGGCAAGGCAAAAGACTACGCCTTGGCTCTCTCCAAAGGGATTGGGGCCACAAAGACGGGTGGAGCTATCCTTGAAGTGAGTTTCCGACAGGAAACCGAACTGGACCTCTTCAATGAGCAATGCTTTGGCCCTGCATTTGGCCAGGTTCTCACAACAGCAGTGGATGTTGCAGTTGAGGCAGGGTATCCCCCTGAAGCTGTTCTAGTTGAACTCTACATGTCTGGTGAATTGGCATATACAATGGAGAAGATTGCCAAGATGGGCACTTTGAAACAACTGGAACTTCATTCTCCAACAAGTCAGTATGGGAGTATGTCTAGAGGCATAAGATATGCCAATCCTGAACTGCGTGAGCAAATGCAGAAGTCATTAGGAGAGATTCAAGACGGGTCATTTGCCGAGGAGTTTGCCAAGGAGTATGAGCTCGACTTGGAAATTCTTGATGACATGAAAGAGATGGCGCAAGACGTTCCGATTGTTGTTCTGGACAAGGAAGTTAGAGGGCGACTCCGATTCAGAGGCAATCCTTAGCTACGGATATTTCCTGTTTGTATGAAGCCAGTCGGCTGCAAAATCCACCATGGCCCGCATCGAGAGAAGTCGACTCTCCGCTTGGCCAATCTTGTTTGGCTGGTATCCAATAGACTCTTCGAATGCCTGACCAATCTGATTGAAATCCTCAAAGTAGTACTGGATTTCAGTCCACGCTTTCCATTCGCGTCTACCATTCTCAATCACAGCAGCACCCTGCAGTTCTGTAGGATGATTGGGTAATGCTGCCTTGATTTCAGCAAGGTGGAGCGCAGTGTTCGAGTCATGACCTGCACCGATGAGCAGAACCTTTGCATGAAGACTGTAGAGCTTTCCCCAAGGGCTCTCTTCTCCAAATGCTACTTCCAATCTGTGTGCCTTCACTACTTCCCTGGCATGCTCTCCCCACGCTGCAACAGATGCCTGAGGGTGCATGCTACGAACGACTCCGGGGAAACCACGAAACACCTCTGGTATTAGTCCAACAGTATCAGCCGGCGTAATTGATGATCGATAGGCTGGCATCTCGCTGCGGATGATTGGCCACCATTCTTCAGGTACTGGTGGCGCCACCCAATGAGAGGGTTCACTGTTCCCAGATGTGTGTGTTGGCATGGCTATGGTGCCTTCATCTGTGACCACTTCCATTAGGGCATTTATGACTGTCACTGGTCCCCCAACAATCCACCCCATTTTACTCAAAGAACTATGAACGACCACAACATCTCCTGAGTTGAGGCCTATCTGAGCCAGATCTTGGGCAATCTGATCCTTGGTAATCGGTCTTGGTGTTTCATCAACTACCTTCTTCTGCTTCTCCCATCTCGCCATCTCTTCACCAATTGCAGTGAATCAGTTGTTTCCTATAAGTATCATCGAACCTGTGGCCTACTCCCCAGTGCCACCTTTCTTGAAATCCAAGGATAGTGAGTTTATGCAGTATCTAAGCCCTGTTGGGTTGGGGCCGTCATCAAACACATGTCCTAGATGGCCTCCGCACTTCTTACAGACCACCTCGGTCCTCTTCATTCCATAGCTATTGTCCGGCTTTAGATTAACACTCTCCTCAGAGAGTTTTTCCCAGAAGCTGGGCCATCCACTTCCTGACTCAAACTTAGTGTCCGATGAGAAGAGTTCGTTTCCACATCCAGCACACACGTAGACACCATTCTCTTTGTGATGCACATATTTTCCGCTGAACGGTGGTTCCGTTCCACACTGTCTGAGGACCTTGAACTGCTCAGGATTGAGAGTCAGTTTCCATTCTTCTTCTGATTTCTCTACCATTTCTACCACGATAACGATTGTGAAGATTAGTAAAAAACCTCTTCGAAAGAGGACATTATTCTGCTATTCAATAGTGCATGCGCAACCGATTTCTGTCCAGATTTCCTTGAAACCATAACTAGAGTAGATCTTCATTGCTGGTTCATTTGACGTGTCATAGTAACAGCACCTATCAATATGCTTATTCTAGATGATTCGTTTCAAGAATTGAATCCCAGGTGAGACTGACATGTCAAAAGAGGCAATCCAAGATTCCTGGCCGCACAAAGCCACACTCTGCTATGGCTGTGGGAAGAACAATGAACATGGCCTTCAACTAAAGAGCTACTGGGAAGATGATGAGACTGTTGCAGTGTGGAAGCCAGAACCCTATCATACAGCCTTCCCAGGTATTCTAAACGGCGGCATCATAGCTACGCTCATTGACTGTCATGGGACAGGGACCGCGAATGCCACTGCACACAGGGCTGAAGGGATTGGTGAGAATCATTTCGTATATGTGACATCAGGACTGTCGATTCGGTTTCTACGACCAACACCGATTGACAAGCCTGTGACACTCAGGGCACGAGTCACAAAGATAGATGGGCCAAAGACTACCGTTTCATGCTCGCTATATTCTGGGGAGGACAAGTGTGCGACTGGAGAGGTATATACTGTGCGTGTAAGCCTAGATGCGTTTCTTGACTAAACATACTCTGCAATACCACGAGTCAAGACAGGGATCCCTTGCGAATCCTTGGTTTCAAAGTGAACAGCACGTCCCTCTGGTTCAGCTTCATAGATCTCCGTGGTCAATTCCTGTCCCATGAAGACAGGTTTCGAGAAGCGTACCTTCATGACCTTTAGACGAGATGGGTCTCCGTTCAGCAATTCATCCACTATTGCCTGTGATGCAATGGCCATTGTGCAAAGCCCTTGGAGTATAGATTCTGGAAGACCTGCGAGTCTTGCAATCTCATCACTAGTGTGAATCGGATTGTGGTCTCCAGAGGCTTCTGCATATCTTATGCCTTGGTCCTCTGTGACAAACACTCTCTGCTCAGCAATCTTCCTTCCCCTTTCCTGAACCTCAGCAGGTTTCGCTTTTTTGGGTTCACTCCTCTTTTCTCCTCTATGCAACAAGCGATATTGCATCTCTACCAAAAGCTCGTCCTGGCGCTTGCAGAGAATCTCTAATTCAAGAATCTCATTCGCTCCCAGCTTCTTCATTTCCACAATTCTAGCTGACGAATAGATCTCGTCCCCGGGGCGAATGACGCCATTCCAAGTCATCTCTTGTTCAGCATGGACCACCCTTAGAACATCAAGACCCATCGCCTCTCCCTCTTCCACGAGCTGTTCAAGGAGAGGCGGTATGAATACCACGGGGTATATTGGAGGTGCAATCAATTCTGTGGCATGTTGCTCCTCAGTGTATAGTGAATTCCTCTCATTAGTGGCCAGCGCATAATGACGAATACTGTCTGCATCAACAAGTATAGGACCAGCGCTGTACTTCTTTCCAATGTATTCGCGATTAAAACGGAGATCTTCTTCTGAGATGAGAATCAACTCCCTACAACAGTATTCATCTATATCTGCAGACTCATATAAGGGTCTGACCCTCGATACACTAGACGCGACAAGAATAATGCTTGGACACACAGAAGCTCTGTGTCATGATGCCGCGGGTTGATTGACTTATCCTAATCTCTCTAGGACTGCATCCTGGGCCTCTTTCATAGCTTCATCTTTCGTACGACCAAGACTGACGGCCTGTGCTCGGATCTCATTGAAGAGGTCTTCCCTGGATGAGATAGCAGCTTCCACCAAAGCAGCAGCAGCCTCAGATCTACTCTTGAATATGCCAAGTGAAACAAGAGAATCAAGGGTTGCGACGACCTTCTTGTTCATCCGAGCGACAACGGGGACATCTCTCTCTTCGTCTCCAAAGCCTTCCGCAGCCAACTTACTCAGCAGCTTCTCACGTAAGCCGGGGCGTGCTAT
>JBHLQS010000183.1:0-5613 GCA_048883405.1 Candidatus Thorarchaeota archaeon | reverse complement strand
CTCAACAAGCCTATAGCTCTATCCAACAGCTCTTCTTTTCCAGTCTTAAGGGCTTCAGTCCCAGCTGTTCTCAACCAGATTGTTGCCAACTCCTTGATCTCCATTTCCATGTAGGAGTTGGCTGCCTCTTCTGCCTTGACACTGGCAATCTCATGATAGGAAACGCTCTTCTCTTCATAGCCAAGCTTCTTAGCACAGTCAGCTGCCTTGCTGAATACTCTTGAACTCTCATCCAACATCTCAGAAGATGCAAATTCCTCTGCAAGTGCGACAAACATCTCAAGAGCCTTTTCTCGATGCGCTCTAGCTTCTTCAGTGCGGTTTGCTTCATCAAGAACATCAGAAGCTGCTTCCAGGGCCAGACCGTATGCCTCCTTGTTATCTCTTTCAAGTTCTGCTTGACCGAGGTAGTAATCAATCACATCAGTGTACAACTTATCAGCTTCTTCAGTTCTATCCCACTTCATGAGACACAACGCTTGAAATCTGAGGTACTGCATCCGCGAGTCTATTTCCTCATTTTGGCCAGCTTTCTCTGCAAGGACACCAAAGAGTTCGTTACCACGCTTGAAAGCCCATTTTGCCTTCACATCTAGTCCAATTTCAAGAAAGAGATTTCCTGCCTTGATTAACAAGGGCGCAAGTACCTCAGCCTTGCCTTCCATCTTTAGATAGGCTTCGGCTGCTTTTGTAATCGCTGTTCGCCGTCCTGATGTCTGTCGTAGCATCTGATAAGATTCCTGTGCAGCATCATAGATATTGCCGGCTTTCTCAAATAGACTCACAGCTTCGTAGAGCTCTCCAGCTTCCATCATCAGTCTGGTGGCCTCAGGCGATTCGCCTTCGGTCTGCATAATCTGTGCTGCTTCGGCGAGAGCGTTTCCAGCTGAGAGAAGATCACCTTCTGCCTTGGCTTTCTCAGCCCACTTCTGAGCGATTTTGGCTGCCCTATCATTAATCCTCTTTCCCAGTTCATCGTCGCCACACGTGTAATAGAGCCTGCCAACTTTCTTGAGTAGACTAACGGCGCTTTCGAGATCGTCTTCCTCTTCTCTTGTGTCTGCTAGGCTTTCAAGTGCATCTGCTGCTTTCAAAGTAAGTTGCTGCTTTGCATCATCGTCAACCACAAAATCTGATGCACGGAAGTAGAAATCAGCAGCCCTCTTGTAATCAGTCGTTTCCTCGGCTGTCTTTCCAGCCTGTGTATTGAGGTCAACTATCTTCTGTAGCAATTCCGGCGTATTTGGTTGTCGTATCAACATCAATGTGGCATTTTCGAAAGCCTTGAACGATTCGTAGGCAAGATAGACCTCTCTATAGATTAGAGCTGCACGTTCATATAGAATGGCCGCTTTATCATTGACTTCCTGCGCTGCAAAGACGCCTGCAGCCTCATCAAGCAATTTTGCGCCAGCCTCTCTTCTGCCCTCTTGAAGGGCGCTCTTGGCTTGCAACAATAGCTCGTCTACTGAAGTCACTGAACTAGGCTCCTGATACAACATTCGAATATCTGATGCTTATTAATACTAGTCGTTCCCTTCCCTGGGAGAATATGCGTTTCAGAAGACTCTTATGCGCGCAAGGAAAGCGAACAATGGCAGTTGAAACCCTTTGAGCAACTCAAAGACTGGCTTGGGTTTAATTGGGACCGGCAACGTTGGCCAGATGCATCTTCTAGGAATTGCGGCGCTTCGTGAAGCCGGGCTTGTTAATGTAGAGATTGCTGCACTTTGCGATATTGACAAGGAGTCCTTAGAGCGTGCGGCAGAGCTCTATGAAGTCGATAAGACATATGACAACTATGACGATCTTATCAATGATGAAAATGTTGACCTTGTCTATGTCTGCACTCCAACCAGCCAACATATCGACATGGTGACAGCTGCTGCGAAAGCGCATAAGGATGTATTCTGTGAAAAGCCTCTTGCTCATAGTTGTCCTCAAGCCAGAGACCTTTTCGCGGTTGCAAAGAGCGAAGACATCAAGGCAGGAGTAGGACTTGTTCTTCGTTTTGATCCTTTTCTCCTCTATGCAAAGAAGCTAATAGAAACCAGGGACTTTGGCCGGCCTATGCATGCTCATATTAGAGATGACCAACATTTTCCCGTAGACTATGGATTCTACACACAGTGGCGGGGAGATAAGTCCATTGCAGGTGGCGGGACTCTAATCGAACACAGTATTCACGACTTGGACATCCTACGATGGTTCTTTGGAGAGATAACCAGTGTCTATGCCAAGATTGGCTTCTTCTCTGAGAGAGAGGTTGAGGATCAAGCTTCACTTGTGATGACCCACAAGGATGGTGTGGTCAGCACGCTCGTTTCCATCTGGCATCAGGTTGACCGTCAGAATGAGCGAAGAATCGAGTTCTTCTTTGAAAAGGGCATTATCGCTATCAATCTAGAGACCGGTGACCGTTGGCTGGAATACCATCTTCAGAATGAGCTTCCTATCAGAATTGAGGAGGAACAAGCCAATTTGGCATTGATTGAAACTCTCGGTCTCCATTCGAAGAATATGGCGCCAGAGGCTCTTGATGCCATCACAAATGTGGGTACAGAGAGATTCTCTGCTTTGAGTTATTCCTTCATTAGGGCCGTTCAAAGCGATAAGGAACCATCGCCAGATTTCTTGGATGCCATTGCTGCACACAAGGTTGTGGATGCAGCTTATGAATCTGCAAACGATAATCGAGTTGTTGACTTGCTGTGATCTGCAAACCTCTTGCGCACTGCTTAAGTGGACATGACTCCGAGCAATTTTGAACCAGACCATGCGAGAAATCAAAATCGACGAAGTTGACAGCACTAAATACGATGTAATCATCTGTGGAGCTGGCGCTGGAGGGCTTCTTACATCTCTAGGGCTGACAGCTAGGGGCAAGAGAGTTCTGATGCTTGAAATGGCCGACCGTCTTGGTGGAGTCTGGCATGGATATTGGGTGAATGGCTATCGTGTGGACCAAGGTCTACACGTCATAACTAGAGTCAAGCGAGGCGCTTTTGCAAGATTTCTGCGGACATATCTTGACCCTCCACCTGAATTCGTGTTGCATGAGGGTTGGTTCTTCAGAGTCCACGACAAAGTAGGCACGATTCCATCAAGTGTTGGGGAGACAATGAGATGGCCTCTTACAGGGGCAAAAGGGCGCCTAGGCTTAGCCCGGATTGGAGCAAAGATCAAGACCATGAATATCGAGGAGATGCAGAGATACAAGGACATCACATTCCAAGAGTATATGGAATCAGAAGGCGCTACAAACCAGGTGATGCTCGATGTCATGCAGAGTGCAATCTATATGGCTGCAGGAGTTCCAATAACTCGCGCCTCGGCCTATGAGGCTCTTCGCACGCTGAAGGACACTGACAAGGAGAGTAGCAAGTTACAATCAGCAAAAAGGCTTCTATTCGGAGCTTCCGAGTATGACGAGGGCATAGCTATTGGTGGAATGCAGTCACTAGTGAACCGTGTGTGTGATACGATAAAAGGCGATTACGTTCTCAATGCCCCCGTAGAAAGAATCACTGAAGAAAATGGCAGCGTCATCTCTGTCACCACAAAAGGTCATACTCTAGAACACTCGACTATAGTCAGTAACATTCCACTCTGGTCAATGTCGAAAATAGTCGAATCACAAGACAACAATGTCAACGAATTCTTCAAAAAATGGGATCATATGGAGTTCACAAAAGGCGTTACTATATGGTTTGGCCTTGATCGAATTGTCATTGGTGATCGCAAGTCAAGGGTGATAGTTCATCCACGCCCTGAATCTTGGATGATCTCAATGTCTTCATTTGATCCATCATGTGCGCCTGATGGAAAGGAGCTTATTGGAGTAGCCACTATACTTCAAGATGGAAAGACGCCCGAGACCATGGCGAAGCTTGTGAAGGAGAATGGTCTTCGAGAATACTATCCAGATGTCCTTGACCGTATCGAGATGGAGCACGTCCAGAGTTCATATGCAACTCGAGCAGCACTCATCCCTGGGCAGACCGATTTGGATCGCCCTGGTCCAGAAACCCCCATCAAGGGCTTATACATTGTTGGAACCGATACAGCTGGGGCTGGAGTCGGTCTTCAGCAAGCGGCGAATTCCGCTGAAGGCGCAATCCAGGTTCTTGAAAGGCGCATTTAGGGCTTTGTAGCTTTCAGTGAATACATCAAAGGCATACTTTCCTGATGTGAAGGTAGAACCCATCTTCCATCTTCCCGCTCTTGTAGGAATGGCAATGCTTTCCATGTCGTGAACGGGAACTCGTTGAAGAAATCGATTCCGAGTCCTGCATCAATGAGAGCGTTGATGAGAGTCGAGATGCTGTGGTTCCACTCGTAAGTCACAGTTTGCTCAATCCTTGCGTCTGGATCCGCGTAAGTCGAACCATTCTCGAATTTTAAAGGCTCAGCCGGTGTGAAGTAGGGATATCTGAGTCTAAAGTCAGTTACCCCCTCATCATCATCAAACACGTAGGGGAACGGATGAAACTCACGGATATAGAAGATTCCACCCCGCTTAACGTATTTACTCACTACTCGTGCCCACTTCTTCAAGTCTGGTAGCCAAGTCAGAACACCTCCAGATGTAAAAACGATGTCAAACTCATCATCGAGCACCTGGGGGAGCTTGTAGATGTCCGAAACAATGAATCGTGCTTCTACACTGATTTGCTTACTGAGGACGCAAGCCAATTTGACTGCTTCTTCAGAAAAGTCCACGCCGGTTACCTTTGCTCCTAGTCTGGCCCACGACAGTGTGTCCAATCCAAAGTGACACATTAGATGCAGTAAGGACTTGTCAGCAACATTGCCGACCTCATCCAACTCAATCGGGTCCAGAGTCTGCTTCCCCTTCAGAAATCCTTCTACATCATAGAACTCGCTCTTCTTGTGGACATCGACCCGCCGTTCCCACATATGCTTGTTAGCTTGGATGAACTCATCCATTCTTCCTGTCTCCGACATTTCGAAATCCGAACCGAAGTGCATATAGTCTTAACGAAACTCCTTTATCCTCGCTATGTGCGCGAGAGCTTGACCTCTGAAGAACACAGGAGTCTTGAAGATGGAAAAGATGATTGAAATCCGCTGGCATGGAAGGGGAGGGCAAGGAGGAGTTACTTCAGCGGAGCTGCTTGCTAAAGCCGCCTATATGGATGGATATGAGGGTGTTCAAGCATTTCCCTACTTTGGTGCAGAGCGGCGTGGGGCACCAGTTAAAGCATTCACCCGTATTTCCCACAAACCGATTAACGTGCGGAGTCAGATTTATGAACCAGACATTGTAGCAGTCTTGGATGCAGGAATCATCAACATTATTGATGTCACTGAGGGGCTTAAAGAAAACGGTACTGTGATCGTGAATACTGACAAGCCGCCATCACAAGTCAACCTGAAACGAGGCCGGATATTCACCTACGATGGGACAGGCATCGCTCTGAAGCATAAGCTCATGGTTGCAGGGCTCCCTGTCGTCAATACAACCATGCTCGGCGCTTTCGCTAAGGCCACTGGACTGGTTAAACTAGAGAGCATACAGAAGGTCATCTGTGATAACTGGCCTGGCAAGATTGGCACTCGGAATGCCGAAGGTGCCAAAGAGGCGTACGA
>JBHLQS010000182.1:0-5659 GCA_048883405.1 Candidatus Thorarchaeota archaeon | reverse complement strand
TGGCACATTCATTACAGAGTCAGCGAAGTATTGGTCACCTAGAATCATAACAGGAACCTGGAACTTATCCGCGAGATTGAACGCCCTAGTGGCTACCTCAAAGCCTTCGACTGGATTCTTTGGTGCAAGCATTATCCTTGGAAATTCACCCTGGCTGGCATTCAGCATGAATAATAAATCGCCCTGCTCAGTACGTGTTGGCAATCCGGTACTTGGGCCAGGACGCTCGGCGTTATAGATAACAACAGGTGTTTCAGTCATCGCAGCCAAGCCGAGACCTTCGACCATAAGTGAGAAACCACCGCCCGAGGTAGTCACCATGCTACGTGCTCCAGCAAAGGAAGCACCTATCGCCATGTTTATCGAAGCAAGCTCATCCTCAGTCTGTAGTGTCCCAATCCTCAGACGTTGGGCATTGCTAACTACATCTTGAAAGCAGGCTGTGGAGGGGCTCATTGGATATGAGGAAATCCATTTTAGATTTGCAGCCATTGCTCCTAGTGCGATGGCACGATTTCCCGTGAGAATGAGTCTATCCTTGGATGGCCCAGTTTTGACATCACTCAAATCATGAGCACACGATCCGGTCCATTTCTCCATAGTCAAGTTATAGAGTGCCTTAGCTACCTCTGCATTAGCATCAACTATCTTGCGACCCTTTCTCAGAAATATGCCACTAAGAGCTTCCTCCGCTAGCTTGAATGGATACTTGATGATGGCTAGTACCGCCCCTAGAGCAGCCGCGTTCATCATCCTGATGCTGCCACCGACCTCCTTCGCAATCTTCTCCAATGGGGCTGGATAGTGACATGCATCGAGTTCATCATACTCAATGCTGTCATTGAATATAATGACTCCTCCATCCACAAGCTGCTTGCGTTTCCCAACAATAGCATCGTGAGAGAGTGCAACTATAAGATCTATGTTATCCGCCGGAGCATGTATAGGACTGTCAGCAACTCGTATCTGACTAAAATTATACCCTCCTCGAATTCTGGACTCAAAGTCCTTGATGGTGAAGGTGTAGAAGCCGGATTGTACGAAGACCTGTGTCAACAGGTCCCCGATTGTGTCTATTCCCTGACCAGCTTCGCCGCCTATGTTGATTGTGATGTCCAATCACTTGCCTCCTCAAATATCGCAAACATCTGAGTTGGCTGTGACTATCGGCTCTCGCTTATCATCTTTGCTTCAGAGGAAAAAATTCCTCAGGCTTTGCAGGTCTATTGCTTACAAGATTCAGACTGCAACAACATAGACCCATTTGAAATGAAGCTGTGGCGTGAACGCCGTGGCAACTCCGGCTTTTGGTGTGACATTGTCCCCTAAAACAGGCCGTAGTGGGGAAAAAGGACGAACCGGAGCAAAGCCCCCCACACTGAGATTGAGATAATCCACCTCATAATCAGGATACGTCAGCATAAAGTGGGCTGTATTAGGAGCATCAACTACTGTATGGGCTGTTCCATTTTCATCATAAAACACAGGGAGGTTATAGTGCATGAAGGTGAAGCTCACACCATGGAGCTCAACGGTATAAGACTCATTGTTGTTCGTGTCTTGTATTTCACTGATGTAGAACAGTCCCTGGTCGCCTACCTGGCCGATGCCGAGATAGTTATAGTCCAAGACTGCGAATCCTAGATCTAGAATCAATAAAATGAGGATTAAGACAACCAGGCCGCGCCGTGCTGTGATGACCATTTTGCTCTCCTCATGCAGAAATTACACAAAAGGCAATTGGGTCTTTCCCTTCAGCAGACTCACATTTGGGAAAGTTTTTATACGAAGTCCATGGGCAGTTTTAGTAGAAGTGCATACGAAGTGTATGTACACTTTTATAATTTAAACAACCATTAGAGGAAAGTAAAATGGCACAGATGTCTGGAACACCAGTGCTCATCCTCAAGGAAGGTACATCTCGTACCAGAGGAAAGTCAGCACAGGCCAACAACATCATGGCAGGCATCGTCATCTCTGATGCTGTGAAGTCCACTCTCGGACCTCGCGGAATGGATAAGATGCTCGTTGATTCCTTGGGTGATGTCACAATCACCAACGACGGCGCATCAATCCTGAAGGAGATTGACGTGCAACATCCTGCCGCAAAGATGCTTGTTGAGGTTGCTAAGAGCCAAGACCAGGAGACCGGTGATGGAACCACCACATCGGTTGTGATAGCTGGAGAACTGCTGAAGCGAGCTCAGGAATTGCTAGAAAAGAAGATTCATCCAACCATTGTTGTCGGCGGCTATCAGAAGGCTGCAGAAGAAGCAACGAAGATTCTGAAAGAGATCTCAGTCACGATGACAGGGAGAGACAAGAAGATCCTTACTGGAGTCGCTGAGACCTCGATGAACAGCAAATCCATCGTTGGCTCCAAGGAACACTTTGCCAAGATTGCTGTGGATGCAGTTCTACAGATTGCTGAGGAAAGCAATGGCAAGGTCACAGCCGACGTTGATATGATTGAGATAATTAAGAAACAGGGCAAAAGCCTCACAGAGACCGAACTTGTAAATGGCATGGTCATTGACAAGGAAGTTGTTCACGCAGCAATGCCAAGAAAAGTCGAGAATGCCAAGATTGCGCTTGTCAACGCAGCAATCGAGGTTGAGAAGACTGAGTTTGATGCAGAGATCAAGATTGACAGTCCGGACCAAATCAAGGCATTCCTAGATGAAGAAGAGAGGATGCTGAAGACCATGGTCGACAAAATCGTCAATTCGGGCGCGAATGTTCTCGTTTGCCAGAAAGGCATCGACGATGTGGCACAGCATTATCTTGCAAAGGCAGGGATAATGTCAATCCGGAGAGCCAAGAAGAGTACGCTCGAGAAGCTTGCGAAAGCGACAGGCGGACAGATTGCCACAAGTCTAGATGAGATATCTGCAGAGTCCCTGGGAGATGCAGGTCTTGTTGAGGAAATAAAGATTGCAGAAGACAAACTTGTATATGTCAGAGAGTGCAAAGATCCCAAGGCTGTATCAGTTGTAATCAGAGGCGGCACGGAGCACGTTGTGGATGAAGCAGACAGAGCACTGCATGATGCCCTTTGTGTAGTTCGAAACGTCGTTGAAGATGGCACCTATGTCGCAGGCGGCGGGTCAACCGAGGCCGAGATCTCAAGGCGCTTGGAGGAATATGCAGATAAGGTCAAAGGACGCGAACAACTGGCAATCGAAGCCTTTGCTGAATCTCTGAGAGTCGTACCAAAGACGCTCGCCGAGAATGGCGGACATGACCCAATTGACATCATCGCCGACCTGAAGAAGGCGCACTCCAAGGAGACCGGACTCTGGCATGGCGTTGACGTATTCAAGGGCAAGTCCACTGATATGATGAAGGCTGGAGTCATTGAGCCATCCCGCGTCAAGAGTCAGGCTATCCGTTCTGCTGCTGAAGCTGCACAAATGATCCTAAGGATTGATGATGTGATAGCTGCCAAGGCAGGTCCACCACCAGGTGCCGAGGGTCCACCACCAGGTATGGGCGGAATGGGTGGAATGGGCGGAATGCCCGGCATGATGTAGAAAATCCAAGGGAAATAGGGAGCCTACGGGCTCCTTCTCTATTCTTTTTCTGGAGAAACACTCCGATGACAATGCGAGTCCTGCTAGTGGGCATGAGTTCTTTCGACTCAGGAAAGACAACGTTCGCAGGACTATTGATAGACAGATTACACCACAATTTCAATTCGATAGAGTACTTCAAGCCAATCAGTGCGCATAACTATTGGCAGAGATTCGAACATACTCAGCAATTGCTGAACCAAAGGCGAATCTTCTCCGCGGATCTTGCTTCAATCAAGAGCAAGGTGAAATCGCAGAAGGACGAATACACGCTCAATCCGATCCATAGACTCTATGTTCCGACTTCACCTGAGAAGCCATTGCTGAATGTGCCGACTACGCTTGGCTTAGCTGGACCGGACTCAGTCATAGCTCTGCAGCGTTTCAGTTGGCACGATAATGGAGGCATGCACTCTCTGGTCCTTGCTGCAGAGAGTCTTGTCAGGCAGGGTGACCTGCTCCTTTCATTTGAGGAGCTGAAGAAGCTTACTGACGGAGTTGAGAGACAAGCTGTCAACTCGCTTGAAGAGATCCAGCAATATGAGGATACACACTTGGAGGGAGCCCTGACTTCCTCTTTCGCTCATGTTGAAGAGGGAACAGATCTTGTGGTGATTGAATCATTCAACGATACAGCTTGGATATGGGAGGGCTTGGATAGAGTAGACCTTGTCCTGGTTATTGGTCCGGGACAGGCTTTTAGCTATGATCCTGAGCGATTCAGAAAAGCATCTTTCCTTCAGAAACATCCAAGCATGCCGATAAGGGAAGTGGCATTTAGCAGAATCAATGACCTGTTAAGACCTATTGGACTCGATAAATGGTCACCGCGAGGCCTACAATCCGCCAAGATGCTTGATAGCATTCTCGCAGGAGGACCATCAAAGAAGTCTTAATTAGAGGAGTATCGATGATTGAGCTGCGCAAAGCTCCATTTTTTGGAGGACCAATATGACCGAAGACTTGACTTGGGAACTAGTTGTGGTAGGTGGCGGGCCCGCTGGCATGACCGCAGCTATCTATGCCTCACGCTATGGACTGAAGACAATTCTGATTGAGTCGAAGGTCCTAGGGGGAGCGCAAGCAACATCTCCAGGTATCGAGAATTATCCAGGATACACCTTCATCTCCGGGATAGAACTTGCTGAGAAAATGAAGGAACAGGTCAGAAAGAGCGGAGCAACAATCAAGGAGATTACCGAGGTCAGGAGCATCGAGATTGCTGACGGAGGGACATTTCATCTTGATACCAGACGCGGCGTATACGAATCTCAGGCTGTTGTTCTAGCGACGGGCGGAGGGCATAAGAAGCTGAACATGCCAGGGGAAGAGGAATATACCGGCCGCGGTGTTTCATATTGTGCCACATGCGATGGACCGCTATTTCGTAACAAGACACTCGCTGTCGTTGGGGGAGGCAATACTGCGGTCACTGAAGCATTGTATCTGTCCGAACTCACAGACACGCTCTATCTCATTCACCGTCGTGATCGTCTTAGAGCTGAACACATAATCCAACAGATGTTGTTCGACACTCACGTAGAGATTCTTTGGAACACGGTTGTCAGGGAGTTCCGAGGAGATGATCAGTTACTGAGAGAGATAGAATTGGAGGATGTTAAGACCGGAGAGAGGCAAACACTCAAGGTTGATGGAACTTTTGTGGCATTAGGGTCGGACCCGGAAAGCAGGCTTGCTAAGCCATTAGGAGTCAAGATGAATAAAAGCGGCGAGATATTCGCGGACGGCCAGCAAAGAACGAATGTGCCAGGTTTGTTTGCAGCTGGAGATGTTGTGGAATCACTGAAGCAAATTGTCGTTGCAGCAGGCCAAGGAGCCATAGCTGCAGACTCTGCATACAAGTATGTACGTGAAGTCCGGAGAGGTCCGCTCTAATTCTGAAGTAAGAAAGTACTAGTACAATCTGTTACTTGGGGAAACGTTAATAACCTCACTACAGTCCGTGGCTCCTCACGCGGAGCAGAAACGCTCAGCGATATCATATCTTGACGGGATGTCCGTATGAGAAGCGTCAAAATCGCTGCAATCACAATTGCGATTACACTGGTTGTTGTAACAATTGCTGC
>JBHLQS010000181.1:0-5716 GCA_048883405.1 Candidatus Thorarchaeota archaeon | reverse complement strand
CGTGCCTGAAGCATGAGAGTGTATGGGACACTCCCCAGTCCTCCTCGCTCAGGATACATCGCCTTGAATCCATCCTCATATGCGAACCTCTGCTTCTCAGAGTATAGATACTGACCGGCAGAAACCTCGTCTGGAGTCATGAATGTCACGGTTCTAATCAGTGGTTCATAGAAGTCTTCTTGGATGGACTCTGGAATGCCCTTTTCATCTGCGTATTGAGAAAAGGTCATCTTATCCAGCTCAAGGAACTCCTCGTCAGGTCGATTCATGCTCTCTTGGACAAGCAAGCCTAAACGTGCCCTGTCAGGAACAGGCAATAATCCAAACTTGGCGAGGTCCACTGCAGACTTGCGAACAATGTGTCTGTCTCCGCCCTTGAGCCAGACAGCTCCCTCTCCAACCGTGGTCATCCTGATTCCACTTCGTTCGAGAATTGGAATCAGTGATTTGAAACCGCCAACAAAGAAGTGGAGGCCCTGATCAAACACGTATCCAGACTCAGTAAAGGATCTAGCTCGCCCTCCCACAGTCTTCTCTTTCTCTAGGATTGTGCATCGCGCCTTGAGCCCCTTAAGCTCCAGTGCACAACTGAATCCAGCAATCCCAGCACCTACTACAACAACTCTTGTCCCCTTTCTTGATTCGCTCATTTGATTCTCACTCCTCCACTAGAGATGACTGCGCAAGATCGAGGATGACCTCGTCAAGCTGAATGACCTCTAGGTCTGTGTCACGTGCACAGTAGCTCAAGTTCTTGAAACATGATACGCATGTAGTAATCATTCCGTCCACACCTAGCTCAACCGCTTCATTAACCCTTCTCTTTCCCACAGATTCAGATAGATTCGGGTCTAGAACCGTCAGGAATCCACCGCAGCAGTTCGAGTTCTCCCTGTTGTTGGGAAGTTCAACAAACTCTAAGTCGGGAATGGCTCTGATTATCTCCCTTGGGGGCTCATAGATTCCAAGTGCCCTGCCAAGGTGACAGCTGTCGTGAAACGTGTATGATCCTTCCTTTCCCTTAAAGGTCAGGACACCATTTCGAACCATGTCTGCAAGCACATCAACGGTGTGATGAATCTCCACGTCAAATCCTGGGACAAGATGCTCATAGTGTTCGGCAAGTGTTCCATAGCATCCACCACATCCAGTTACAATGTGCTGAATGCCTGCCTTCTTGAACATCTCATAGTTCTTCTGTGCAATCTTCTTGAAGCCTTCATCGTCACCTGCCCAGTAGGACATCAGGCCACAGCAGACCTCACTGGGAACGTATCCCGCATCGATCTTCAGTTTCCTAAGCATATCTACAACCATCTCTGGTTGGTCTGGGAACCAGAAGCTCCCCATGCAACCACTGAATATGGCCGTGTTCGATTTTTCAGGAAGCTCCAAGTCCTCAGCCCAGACGGTTCGATCATCGGATTCGTATCCGATGAACGGTGTTCCTTCCTTGTCAAGCCAATCAGTGACTTTCACGAGACTCTCCGACATCTTTCCTCCAGTTTTGAGCAGAGTTGCCTTGGCGTCATGCCAGATTTGAGTCACAGGCACACCAGCTGGGCATATGGCCTCGCATCTCCTACAGTCAGCGCAATAGAGCCTCTCCAGGAGTTCCTGAGGTGGCTTCCTCATCTTCTCACCGTATGCCCTGAGCGCTCTGATTTTCCCACCTGGACTGTCAAGCTCAGAACCCAACTCGATATACATCGGACATGTGTCACGACAGTAATTACAAGAGCCACAGTGACGCATCACTTTCTTATCGATGTCAACTCTCATTGTCTTCTCACCTCATCTCCCCACATATCTTGATAGACGCCTTATTCCAGCCGCCATTAGGAACAACACATTCATCCTGAAGTATGATGTCATACAAGAGGTCACACGGTCTGGATTCATGATGTTATTCCGATCCCATTTTTCTTTTGCTACCTTCATTAACTCGTATCTCTCTGGAAATGCACGCTTCATATAGATCGAATTCTGGAGGCCAATTGTATAAGGTCCACCGCCAAGGGAAATAGCCTTCTTTACCATTTTGTGCAATACACCTTTGCTGCTAATGAACTTGAGATACTGGTCAGGATTCAGCATTGCCATTAGCTCACCTCTGACCCATCCTTGACTTCCCAGCATTGCGAACCAAATTGCAGGCACCTTATGTGATTTCTTGTAGGACTCATACTTCTTGAGTAGGTCATAGAGCTTGTCAACCTCAATTGAGACCTCCTGAAACATCAAGGTGTCGCAGTGTTCCTTCGGGTTGAACTCGCTGTCATAACGCAGACTCCACTCATGAGCTGCATATTCAACACCAAGTTCCATTCCCCCATTATCTGAAATTGTTCTCTTGAGCCCATCAACTGGGACCTTTTCCGGCTCATTGGGATAGACTACAGTCAGGACATAATTGCCCTTCTCTAGTGGATTGCTATAGCTCTGGAAGTCCTTATCAGCAATCTTGAGAAGGATCGGTTTCTGGTCAATAGCAGCAATTTGCCGCATTGCATTGCACACATGTTCTAGGTGATCAAATCCGTAGCTGAAGGGAATGAAATCATCGGGCTTATCATGGATTTTCATTTTCACCTCTGTGATGACTCCAAGTATGCCATACGACCCAAAGAATAACCCTATCTCATCTCCACTGATTGTGACCAATTCGCCATCAGCATTAACGACAGTCAATTCAAGGATATTCTCGATCAGAGCTCCGTAGTACGGAGTTCCAACGCCTGCTGTGCCCCCGCATCCAATCCATCCAGCGATTACGGCTGATTTAGCGCTGGTTGGATATATGCCAATGGTCTTCCCTTGTTTTGCGAGCTCAACGTCGAGTCTATCGAAGGGAACACCCGGTTCAAGTCTGACATAGCCTTCATCTGTATTGACTTCAAGAATGGCATCCATCCGCTTCATGTCAAGAGATATCCCGCCGCGTGTCGGGCTCGATGATCCCAGGCAACTTGATGCACCGCCTCTCGGGATGACGGGTAAATTATGGGCAGCAGCAGTTGTAACAACTTCTCTGACCTCATCCACATTTTCGACTCGTACAATATAGTCGACCAGATACTTCCCTTTCCAACGGTAGTGGAATTGTGGGAGCGCCGCGGGATCGCCGCTGTATACTATTCTCTCCAACAGCATGTTCGAAACTCGATCAGGACTTGCCGCAGCAGCAAGGTCTCGCATGACTTGATTGTCATATCCTTGAGTTTGGGTTTCTATTTGTTCTTCAGCCATATTCATCACATCGAGAATCCAACCGCATTGAGATAGAATCCTGTCAGCCCTAGTACTGTCCACATCAATACTGCAGGTAGGCCGAGATTACATGTTTTCCACCCAGCGATATGGGTGATGAGTGCTAGTGTTCCAAGTATCATACTTAGTATTCCCAGCCAGATATGCCAAGAGTGAATGAATAACATCAGCTCAGCTGGGTTGATAAGATAGGATGGGTCTAGAGCCGTCCAAGCTCCAGGATCTTCCTGAAATAGCCAAAGCACGTTGATTAATGTGAGGAAGTAGGCTATTGTTAGCATATACCCGTGAAATCTGGTGAATCTCTCTTCATCATAGTATTCGAGGGCTGTGCCCAAATAAGCCAGTATCAATGCTGGAGCACCCAAATAGAACCCATAGTGCAACTTAGGTGGCGGAATGGCTTGCACCGTATATTGTAGAGGTGGGTCAGTGAAAACTTCGAATCCGTCTGCATCCCTAGCAACTATCCGAAACTCTACCGTGGTGCCAGGTGGATATCTTGGAATTGTTGCTTGATAGTATCCACCGACTTGTGTCATTGTAATGTTGGTCCACTCGGTAGTTGTGTTTGCTCTATGTTGTAGCACCGCTGAAACAATACCTGCTTCCGAGCTTACATTCGCCGACACAAATACACTCTCACTCTCGAAAGGAGATGTTGGCTCAAGAGTAAGGTCTGCTATTGATGGTCCTTCTCCAACATGAATCACATTCACGGTAATTGAAGTGAAATCGCCATAGCCACCATTGCCTGCGGCCCATATCTCTAGAATGTAGGACCCTGCCAGAGCAGGAGCAGTCAAAATGTATTCTACTTCGAGTTCTAGAGGATCTGGATCTAAGTCTTCTGCATCTCCATCTCGTACCAGTCCATCATTGGGGATATTGAACAGCGCATTCTGCTCAAGATTCCTGGGAAATTTCAGAACCAATGTCGTTGGTCCTGATGTGGCTGTTGCTCGAACCACGAATGAGAATTCTGCTCCCTCTTCAGCATCTACCGAAGTTTCCGTGCTTACTGTTATTGGAGTGGCAGTCGTATGACATCCTGCTAATGCATCACAAGCTCTCTGTTCAGTAGTGAATGCAGTAGTATACTGAGACGCTACTATGATAACTAAAGCAACAGCTAACACAACAATAATGGCATATCTTGATTTCCGCTTCACATCCGTCACCAGAGGTTGTGCACTGAGGCACAGCGGCAAGCTACCTAGTAAAAAACCTTACCGAATGTATATATCATAAGATGAGGGTTTCATGTTCGTTTTCGAAAGCTTTACTGTGGAATCACTCTGAGTTACCATCTGAAACCAAAATTCACTCAATAATCGGGGTTCTTCCATCTATAGAAGTCTGTGCCTCTCCAATATGACAATATCCTTGGAGTAATCCTAATTGCAATTCTGTTTCCCAAGGGATATCCGGCGCCAAGAAAATCTAGATATTTGGAGAGGAAGTTGATCGTAATCTCCTCATCAACAAGCTCCATCTCCACCATCATGGCACGACCCTTAATCATGACTCCGCGATTAGCTGCAGGTAACACTGCGTTTCGTTCATCCACGGTTACACACACTTTTGTGTTCTTTCTGATGTTTGCAATCTTGTGGCTACCTCTGGTAGTTATCATATAGACTTGCTTTGTAGGATTATGCCAGATATAGAACATCGCAGTTAAGTGCGGCAAGCATCCTGCTTCTGATGTTCCGAGGTATGAGAAAAAACCTGACTTGAGAATGCGCAAAGCTTCCTCTGGAATCTCCTTCGCGATTTTTATCGGAGCACCGTGTGTCTTAGCTAGGAACATCATTCACACCCTCAGTATCTGCGGCTTGGCCTCTCTCCAGTATGTTATCTTCTCAGGCTCGACCCTCACCATGACTCTGGATACGAATGGTTTGTTTTGCCATGCAAGGGGGAGGTCCTTTTCTTGCGTGTCATAGTACTTCATGTATCGTGGATACTTCCTACCAAAGAGAGACCGTACTCTGACCATCCATAGTCCATACAGATACAGCCTGAATAGTCCTATTGGAGTTACCTCTCCAAGAATCATCGCCCTTCCACGAAGCATAACAGCTCGATTGTTCATTACATTCTTGCTGTCTCTCAGATCTACAAGGACAGCGATGCTGGGATTCTTCTTGATCTTTCGATATTTGGCTGAGGCAAGGGAGATTCCGAAATACAAGTACTTTCCATCATAGACAAATATCACTGGAGTCACATGGCTCTGGTTCTTCTCACAAAGAGCTACATAGGCAAAGCGTTCATTGTAGAGGATGCTTTCGACATCTGGAGGGAACCATGGCACCCGTTCCATGGCGAGGAAACTGACTCCTGATAGAAAGAGGACCGCTGCGAGAAAAGCGCCAAGTCCGTAGAGAAGCATTGGTGTGACGCTTGCCAGGGGCAAGAGAAGCACTGCGGACGCAGCCCA
>JBHLQS010000180.1:0-5768 GCA_048883405.1 Candidatus Thorarchaeota archaeon | reverse complement strand
ATTGCGATTCTCATTGTCTACTGGATACTCATACTTGTCATCCCCGATTTATTGGGCCCTCTACAACTCATCTATAATTGGCTAGTCGACATTTCCCTTTTGATGGGATACCCTGGTGCATTTGTCATATCGTTCTTGGGAAATGCAACAATCCTACTGCCCTTTCCCTATGTAGGGGTGCCCTTCGTTCTGGGCGGTCTCAGGGATTTGATGCCGGATGGATTTGCATTTGATCCTTGGTTGGTGGGTCTGGTTGCTGGACTGGGAGCGGCACTAGGTGAAATGGTCAGCTACCTGATAGGGTATGGCGGTGGGACACTCATAAATGAGAGTCAGAGGAATGGCTTCCGCGACTTTGTTCAGAAATACCCAAGAGCCACCCCCTTGGCTTTGTGGTTCCTGGCAGCGACTCCGATTCCTGATGATGTCTTGCTTGTGCCACTGGGTGCAGCGAAGTACCCTATGTGGAGAGTGTTTGTGCCCCAGCTGATAGGCAAGACAATGTTTCTGACTGCAATCGCATGGGCAGGGCGAATTGGTATGGATTGGATCAGCATGCTTCTTGGAGGGACTGACCTAAACAATGCGTTCACGAAGTCTATTGAGGTGATTGGACTGTTGTTTGTCATCGTAGCAATCTACGTATTGGCGAGAGCCAACTGGTCAGAGATGTTTCAATCAGAATGAAGTGTCAAATCATACCACAGGTCCGGTTACACTTGACCCAGAATGACCCTCATCATCATCCATAGAAGTCATGCCATCAAAGAATGCCTTACCGGCTTTCGTCATCGATACAAATCCATCTCGAAGCATCTCCCCTAATGATGCCAGATTCAATCCCGCACGAAGTGGTGTTGGCATTTTGACTAGTCCAACATCCTGCATCTCGTTAAGGAGCTGGACAAATGCAACTAGCCTCAGGATTCCTAGGATACCCACGCACTTGTTGAATGCCCGCTTGATGCCCTCTACTAGTCCCTGGCGTGGATCCTCAAATTCCCTGAGTGCCCTCTCAATCTCCAGGAAAGTGCAGCATATTGTCCTTGAGTTGTCATCTGGATTCTTGAGGAAATGACCAGGTGCCTCGAGGAGAAATGGATCACGCATATATTCTTTGATTTTTAGTCTTGGCTCTTCTTCAGGAATGGTCCACCAAGCCTTGAGATGTTGGTCTGAGAGCGGTTGAACATGCAGACCATTGTCCAAGGCAGTGGGAGCCATCTTGACATCAGGAAGGAAAGAGTGCCAGCCAGGCACCATCCTCAGCCCGGGACCCTTCACGCCTGGTGGAGGCAAACTCAAGCGTCGAGAGCAATAATGAACAAGATCATAAATTGCGAATCTGTTTGATCCGTCAAGAAATACGAAGATTGGTTCATAGTCGGCTTCATGAGCAGGAACAGCCTGATAGTCCCAGACATATAGATATTGAAGGCATCGAGGATATCCAGATTGGTCAGAAAGTACTCTGCCATAGACATTTACAAACTCTGTTGCCTCGAAAGCGATTCTGGTTTGCTCGGGCATTACAGTCCCGATAGACTTCAGAAGCACCTCATCCCCTCGCAGCACACCTGATGTGGGAGGCAGATGATCTTGAAGCAGACCGTGGTCATAGCTCGCCTTGAGACCTGGTACATGTTGTTTGAATTGGGCTTTCGATTCGGGTACTGAAAGATGCAGGAGGTCTCTATACTTCTTCTCAGCCAACGCTTTCAGACTCCGATTTTACGGACCTTTCAGGCTGGCTTGAAGGACAAATATGTGTTGCCTGACAGTCCATCCTCGTAGTCAAGGACTAGCGGGATCCCAACTTCAATCTCTTCTGGCTTCAGTGGATCAAATCCCTGAAGACGTGCTGTCACTCTTGTCCCTTCCTCAAGCTCAATAATTGCGATGAGGTAGGGAACCTCTTCTTGAAATTGCTCTGGTGCGATGTGGATAACAGTGAATGAAACAAGCTTCCCCTTCCCACTCACCTTTGTCCATTCCATCCTGTTACTACCACAACTATAGCACGATCCCATCGGAGGCGAGATGACTGCTCCACAGTCCACACATTTGAAGGCCTGAAAGTCGTGATCCTGGATCTTCTTGCTATACTCTTCAATCGTAGGCTTTTCGCTCATGCGTCAGACCTCCTGAATATATTGACCACACAACTGGCCCCTGTTCCTCCAAAGTTATGCATGATTGCAGTATTGTGCTTGGCGACTTGATTGGGTCCAGCTTCGCCCAACAACTCCTTGTAGAGAACCACTGCTTGTTTCACACCAGTGGCTCCTACTGGGTGGCCCACAGCCTTCAATCCTCCCATTGGATTTATGGGCTTGTCACCGTCGAGAGCTGTGACACCATCTCTTACAGCCTTAGCGGCTTCGCCCGGCTTGAAGAACCCTAAGTCTTCAGTGGCAATCAATTCAGCAATCGTGAAACAGTCATGAACCACTGCAAAGTCCATGTCTTCAGGTCCAAGTCCAGCCATCTTGTATGCAGTCCTACTTGCTGAAACTGATGCTTCGAATGAGGTGAGATCAGACCGATCACTCAGATTCATTGAGGCTGAGGCTTGCCCAGTACCAATCACATCAATTGGAAGGTCAGTGTATTCCTTTGCCTTCTCCTTTGAAGTCAGAACCATTGCAGCTGCACCATCAGAGATTGGTGAACAGTCGAAGAGCTTCAGGGGCCATGCAACATATCTCGGCGTCATTGCCTTCTCAAGTGATATCTCCTTTTGAAATTGCGCCAAAGGATTTGTCGAGGCGTTCTTATGGGCTTTCACCGCGACCAGTGCCATGTCCTCTTCTGTCGTGCCGTATTTCCGCATATGAGCAACTGCTGCAATACCAAACACTCCCGGAAATGTGAGGCCCATATTGGATTCGAATCTGTCATCCGCTGCTGCGGCAAGTGCCTCTGTGGCTGCATTTGTGGAAACAGAAGTCATTTTCTCAGTTCCAGCCACAAGAACAGTATCATAGAGCCCCGATTCAATCGCCATGATTGCCGCTCTAAAAGCAGTGGCTCCAGACGCACAAGCTGCTTCATGCCTTGTCGCAGGCAAGCCGCGAAGTCCCGCGTAATCCAAGAGCAATGGGGCACTGTGTCCTTGATGAATCAGCATCTCAGGGATGAAGGTTCCAATAAAGGCTGCTTGAATGTCCTTCTTTGGAATACCTGCTTCTACAGTTGCTTTGTCGACAGCTTCTGCAAACATCTCCCTTTGAGAGATGCCATCCAGCTTGCCGAACTTCGTCTGTGCTCCGCTTACGATTGCAGTGTTTTTTAGTGGCACGTCTTGCATTCCACCTCAATTTCGATATGTCGGCCGCTGAATAACCGGTATAAAAATTCCGCCTAAAAGGAACTATTCCGGCAATAATTGAACTGGACAAAGGGATTTTATACTGGAACTTAGGTCGAATGGTAAGAGTGGACAATCATGGACTTTTCATTGTCAGAGAAGGATCAGAAACTGTTTGAAAGAGCAAAGGAGTTCACAAAGCAGCACATCACTCCAAGAGCCATGGATCTTGAAAAACGGAACGAGTTTCCCAAGGATGTCATTCAGAAGGCCTATGAAGCTGGCCTCATGAATCTACACATTCCAAAAGAGGCAGGAGGCCCTGAACTCTCACTTCTTTCAGAAACGCTGGTTTCGGAAGCAACGGGGTATGGTGGGGCAGGAATTGCGACTTCTATAATGTGCAACAATCTTGCCTTTGCACCACTAGTCATTGGTGCAACTATAGAGCAGCTGAAGGAGTATGTTGAACCTCTGATAACAGGCAAGGATGCTAAATTCGGATCATTCTGTCTCACTGAGAGAAAGGCAGGTTCAGATGCCGCTGCTGTTGCCACCAGAGCAGTAAGAGATGGTGATGAATATGTTATCAATGGGCTGAAGTGTTTTAGCACTAACGGGCCTCAGGCATCACTATTCACTGTCTTTGCATCAACTCAACCTGAGCTGAAGCACAAGGGCCTCTCTGTGTTCATGGTTCCCAAGTCAAAGGGAGTCAAAATCGGACATATCGAGAACAAGGTTGGTCAACTGAACTCTGTTCAGTCAGAAGTCATTTTTGAGGATGTGAGAGTGGCTAAGAACGCACTTGTGGGAAAGGAGGGCGAGGGATTCAAGATTGCAATGATGACACTGGACAAGACACGGGCAGGAATCGCCGCAATTGCAACCGGTGTAGCCCAGCGTGCTCTTGATGAAGCCGCAAAGTTTGCCAATGTTCGCCATCAGTTCGGACAACCGATAGGTAGGTTCCAAGGCATCTCGTTCATGCTTGCTGATATGGGCGCCCGGACTGCAGCCTCTAGATACTTGACCCGGTATGCGGCATGGCTCGCTGATTACGGGCATGATAACTCGAAGGACTCTGCATTCGCCAAGTTCTTCGCGTCGGACTCAGCCATGCAGAACGCAATCGATGCTGTTCAGATAATGGGTGGTTATGGATATGTATCGGAATATCCTGCGGAGAAGTTGATGCGCGATGCGAAGCTACTGCAGATCTATGAAGGTACAAACGAAATTCAACGATTGGTTGCTGGCGGCCGGATACTGAAGGAGAGCGTCAATCTTGACACTGGGTTCAATGTCAAGTATGACGGCCAGGATGCGCCAATACCGTAGATGAAGTGAAAAAGTGTAGAAACGCCCCTACACTGTTCCATTTTCTCGGCGGAGGCTAGATATAAGATGGATCTGCCAAATTGGATCAACAGGATGGACTTCCTTCAATTGAGATAGCTCAAGATTGGGAAGTTGGGGTAGTGCTTCCTGATACAAAATCATCTAATCCTTTCGAATATTCAAATCTTGCACTCTTGGTTACAGAGAGGAATGTTGACGAAAGCTAAATGATTTATACATTGGAGTTTTGAGCCCATTCATCACGCACCATGAGAGTTGGAGTGACACAATCTTGGATGATAATGAAACAATCAAGGTGATCAAGAGTCGTCGAGCCATCCGTGATTATGTGACATCAAAGGATGTTCCTAACGAACTCATCTATAAAATCATCGAGGCTGGCGGTTATGCCCCTAGCGCTGAAAATCAACAGCCATGGAGAATCATAGTTGTGAGGGACAAAGAAACACAGAAATTCATTGGTCAGATGGCTGTAGATAGGACCATCGAACTATTCGGTCGTGCTACGCCGAGGGAGGAGATAGAACGGCGTCTAGGCTATATTCAGTCGAGGGTGAGTCTGGAACGGACTATTGACATTCTCGTAACAGGCAAGCGTTTCGAATATATCAAAGGCGAGCCTGAAACAAATGGCGCACCAGTTCTTCTGGTCCTTGCAATCGATCAAACTCATGTGGGCAACTCGCAAGCTACCCTTAGAGGTACAGGCGGCGTCTATGGTTGGTCATCACCAAGACACGCCGTCATCGCAGGCTCAATGATGTTGCAGAACATGGCGCTTGCAGCAACAGCGTTGGGGGTTGGTAGTTGTGTGTCCTCAGTCCAATTGGACCACTTTGATGATGTGGGTGCAATCTCAGAGAGGCTTGGTATTCCATTTCCACATTGGGTTCCGATCCTTTGCCTTACCCTCGGCTATCCAGTATCAGAGAGAACATTGGGTCCACCTCGACAGATGCCAGAGGAAATAGCATTCCTAGACAGGTGGGGAGAACCATTCAAGAAGTAGAGGTGAAGATGATTGAGCGAGCTTGAGATTTTGAGAAAGGGATTTATTGCGTTCTTGGATGGGCTTTGGTGGGGGCTGCGTGATAAC
>JBHLQS010000179.1:0-5783 GCA_048883405.1 Candidatus Thorarchaeota archaeon | reverse complement strand
AGTCTGAGTAACCTCGACCAGCTCATGTGCAGCACATAAGGCTCCAGATGCGAATGCGCATTTCAGTTTGATAAGTTTATGGCCGGTGACATGCGTCCTAGTCGATGTCTTGGCAGCAGTTCCGATTCGAGAGAGAGAGCTAGCTGCTCTTCGCCATCTCTTTTAGCTTGGTTGCCCAACTGCGAATCTCCGTGTTCAGATTTGCGATATCATTCTCGTTGAGAGTCGCAGTGGGTGGATAGGACTTGAGTTCTCTTGCCTTCTTTCCAAACTGGAAGAGAACAGGGGTATGCCCAGAAATCATTGTGGTCAGCGTATCGCGGGTTTCTTCTAATACACGAGCCATTTCACGTGCTTCTGTCTGAGGAGTCACTTCCTTCAGAAGCCCTTTCATAATTTCGTCAATGGTGGACTTGCTGACCTTCTTTGGAGGAGGCTCTTTTTCCTCTTTGTCTTCCTTTTCCTCTTTTTCCTCCTTTTCCTCCTCTGCTTTCTCTTTGACAGTCTTCTTGGCTGGCTTCTTAACTGGTTTATCAGCAGATTCATCTGGAACAGGAAAGCTGGTCAGCGTCTCTAGCGCTTCTTCAATTCTGTCAATAGCCTGATTGTATTTGCGCTCGATGTCATCAAGCTGGCGGACAATTATACCAACTATCTCTTTAGTTTCTGTTAGAGACCCTGAAACTTCCTGAACAGTTTCCTCAAGACCTGAAAGGCCAGCAACGTATTGCTGTAGCTCATCAATTCTCTTTGTGATAACTTCACCGTCAAGAGAACTAGCCATCTCTTCAATCTTTTTAGCAACATCATCTGCTGTGCTGGAATTGCTCACCTCATTACTAAGATCCGAAAGTCCAACAAGGATGTCATCCATCTTCTTGAAAATGACTTCCATTTCCTTCGAGTCACGCACTTCAACGATGTCGGAGGACATTGAATCGATTTTCTTGTCTATACCTTTCACTGAAGATAATTCTGCCAGTTCCTTTTTAATAGAGGCGAGATCATCTGTGACATTGCCGAGTTTCTTTTCGATGGATTCAAGAGCTGCGTCGAACTTGTCGCCAGGCATTAAGACACCCCAACCTGTATGGCCGCTTTGTGGAGGATAGCCGCTGCATATTTAGATTTTCGTACTGCATTTGATACTGTGTATTAGCAATCGACTATAGTCTACTTGCTCGGACGACGGGAATACCGAGGCCCTCCAGAATCGGAAATAGCACAGCCTTGTTCTCCGCATTCGTTCCTTTCCAGTCAATGATTGCTTGCGTTATTTCTTGAGCACTCCGCTTCAGCATCTGAGAAACAATATCCTGTGTAATCTCATTCAATGCGTACTTTGGAGCCACATGCCCGATCGTGACACCTTTCTCAAGCACCAGTTTGTTGAATTTGCTGGCATAGTGTGTCCCACCGAATCCAATTGAAGCGCTACCAGTCATGGGTGCTTTGACACAATCCATCACTGCTGTGGCAACTGCCCGGGCACCTTCCTCATGGCGCCAATACGTTTCATCGCTTCCAAGCTCTACAAAAAGAAGAGGAGTATTCATTGATGTGGGCCCATGATGTGTGACTTCCAATGTGACATCAAACTCACTCAGATTTCGTCCGGTCTTTTGTTTGTTGAGGCTCTTGAGGGCAATTGATACAAGGGATGGGGCCGAAATTGATAGTTGTCTGGGATTTCCACCAAAATCCGCTTGTGGACCAAAATTACCTGTACTATGAACGAGAAGAGCAGGTTTCCCTGATGCCGCTCGATGACGAGAGCAATAGATGAAGACCTCGGCTTCAAAGTGTTCCTCAAGGTAGCCGGAGTGAATCATGTCTTGGTTCATTGTGATGAGCAGCGCAGACTCATCCAGCTTGTAGACCGGATTACCCTCAAACATTTCATCAGTCATTTTGAATTCATAATCCTCGCGAAGCGCTCTGGCAATAGTCTGGCTTGCTGTATCTTCAGTGGAAGTGACCAAGACTCTCATCAAATCACCAGGAACCTATGCGACCTTAGTCTTCTCGAGAAGGGGTTCAAGAGAAATCTCCATCTGAAGCTTCACCTTTTCTTCAAAGGACTCTAGAATCTCCGATTCAATCCTCACCTTGAAGTCCTCTGCACGATCAATCTCACGAGTGATATCATCCCTGATTCTTCGCATGTCGTTTCGATGATACTCCAAGTTCCTTTCAGCTTCATTCAGTTCCTCTTGCAGTTTTGCGCTCTTCGCGTAAACATCAGAATCAGCAAATGCATGGCGTTTCTCTTCAAGTTCCTTTGCTTTCTCCTGAAGCTCATCTAGAGATCCATTACTAATGGCCTCGACCTCTTCAATGGCCCTTCTTGCTAGTCGGTCCTTCATAGGGAGCTTGCCATTCTCAATTGCCTCTCTTAACCCTGCCAAGCCCTCCAACAATCCAGGATAGCCGTTTGGCTCTTCCACAATAGCATCATAGGGATTCTCAAAGTAGTCATTTAATGCCTTCTGCCCTGTCGCACTCACTCTTACACCAGTATCATGTTGAAAGAACTTCTTCACCTGCTTCTTGAGCGGATTGAGTTTCATTCTCAGCAGACCTGCAATGTGATCTGCTTCAGAGTCGATGTTCAATAAATCTGCTACATTCGAGGTCTCGGTAAATTCCTCATAGGCCTTCTTTGCTGATTCATATTCACTCAGTGCTGTTTCAATCTTTGTTCGAGTTGTACGAATCTGTTCTTCATATACCTCTTTGCTAAACCCAAGATCCTGAAGAGTCTGGATTCTGCCACCTATACGCTCCAAATCCTTGAGCCAGCTGAACTCATAGAGCAGCTTCTGTATCTTGTTCATCTCTGACATGAGTTCTTTCATGCTGACATCCAGCTGCTTGATAGTACTCTTGTGCTTCTTGTCCATCCGTCTAATCCAACGAGCACCAGCACCCCAGAGTTCCTGGATGAAGCTTCGAATCCCTTCTTGAAGTGCCTCAGTGCTTTCATACGTTATTTCCTTACCAACGTAGAAATCATTTGTAATGTCTTCAACCTTCATTGCGAATCTTGTAGCAATCCCTGTGGAATCAGGATCATCTTCTTCACCTGGTTCTTTCAGATTTCGCGACATCTCCTGAATATCTTTCAAAGACCTCTCTACGATTCTGTAGCTCTTTTCGGCCTTTTTCGTAAAATCCTTGGACATCTTGCTTAGACGCTTGCGATACCACTTCTGAAGCTGCTCGATTGTAAGAGTCGTCATTGGAAGTCCACCTGAGATTCGAAAGGGTTTTCCGAGTGCACTTTATCAACTTTGTGACCTGAGCGTAGATACATAACATGCGTATGGTAGACCTTTTAACTCTAGGAAACTCGGAGAAACTAGCATAGGAACGTGGTCGGTCATGTCCGAGATCTTTGAAACCGGTAACCGACGTCCAAGGCTCGACATCAATTATGCTGTTGAGTGTGCGTCATGAGGCGAAGGTCGCATCGGTTTCTACATCAGACGCCTCGGACTGATAGATCCCACCGGAAAGGAACAACTACTGCTCAAGAATCCTGCTGACTATAAAGGCGGTATCTGGGCGTCATATGTCGTAGATGGGATTGCAGCTGTCGTGGAATCGACAGAAGCTGACACCATCGCTGTCGTGGAGCAAAAGCAGAAAAAGGGTAGCCTAAGTCTGGTGATGAACCACACACCTCCTGAATTCGAGGTACCTGTGGTCACCTTCACACTTGATATGTGGAGCTACAACAAACCTGTCCTGTTGCTCCGGCATACGACAACGAACGTCAGCTCAAGCATGGTCCAAGACCTCAAGGTATACAGCATCTTCGACTTCGACATCGGAGGCCCAATGAGCTACAAAGACGATATGGGCAAGTATGACGAGAAGAACGGAACTGTCATTGCCTATGATGAAAGTCAGCTGTCTGTAGCCGTGGCCTCACAGCCGAGTCCCGATGGCTGGGAGATATCATCTCCACTGAAGCTCAAGGTAGAATCAGATAAACGCGACCTAAAGAACAACCCCGAAGCGGGACCGAAGGACATTGCCACCGGTCTGCAGTGCAACCTAGGCGACCTAAAGCCGGGTGACAGCAGCTCGGTGAATCTTGTCCTCGCCTCAGCGCAAGGTCTTGACGAGGTTCGAAGCCTCATTGATATGTCATGGGGCTTCTTCAATAGAAAAATCCGATGATGTCTACACCTAAAGCAATATGGTGTTGATGGAGGCCGGGTTGCAACCCGCGGCAAACATGGAAAAAAGATGAGAGGAGACCACTCCCAAGAGTGATCTTGCCTCTCACTCGTAATCCTGTTCTTCAAGGAAGTTAGCCAACATTACAGCAGTTGCTGTAAGCTTCGCCAGCTGTCCTCTGTTTTCCAAATCACCGCCAGATAGCAGACCCAAGTCCATTAAGGAACGCAGGTTCCATTTCACAGTACTATAGGCCACTGAAGTCCTACGGGACACCATATCCGCTAATGCCGTCACTGTCAGATCATTATGCCTTAACAGCTGGGCACTCACTCTCAGAACATATTTCTGAGTCTCACTCATTCTCATATCTGCTAAAGAAAGGAATGATGCAGCGAGGCTCTCAAAAGAAGGCTTGGCGAAAGGTTCGTGACACTCTTGGAATACCTGGTTGGCACTAGAGAATACATTCACCTCTTTGGCGAATTTGGCACTCACCTCTAGCCTGTATGACCCGACATCGATGGGCGGCGGTTGTCGTTTCTACACCCATTTCGCTTTTCACCTCTTTTTAGGGGTCGAAATCAAGCTCAAGTCAATTGCACTTAAGCATTTGCAGTAATGCGATTTTAAGTAATGAAGCACAAATCACGACATCTCATCAGGTATCTCCAGTCCAAGTGAACCCAATTTGGAAAATCCTTGACTATACAGACTCATATGATGCCGAATGTCTTCTTCAATCTCAGCAAGGGAGGTCAAATAGGGGACTATCTCCTCCAATCCACTTGTTTTGTATTCGTCCATCATGGTATGAATGACATCACTCATACGAAGCATTCCCCCTTGGATCACATCACTGAGGTCGATCATTGATTGAACAACCTCACGAGCATCAGGGTCGGGCATATAGGGCATGAAGTCTTCCAAAGCCACAGCAGTATCTTTCGCCTTTTCAACTCTCCCAGGAATAATCTCATCATACATCGAATTCATCCAACCAAGACGCTCTTCCGATGTAAGGTCCCTGAGGTTCTCAAGTGAGAAATACCCTGTCCAAGGACCGAATTCGGAACTCTCGTAGTAGATCCAGTTATCGAAAGCTCCCAGAACTCTGCGCCAACCTTCTGCCGTTTCAGACATGTTCATCCCAAAAGTCTGTCATCAATGGAGGTTATAAACTAGCGTGAGCTACTGAGATGTGTCATGAGGGAGAGGCGTCTCGAAGACATATTGAGGATACTGAAGGAGTCAAAAGAAGACAATTGCATGAATGAAGTTGGGAGTGCTCTAGACGACGTTCTGAGAGCGATTGGAGCTAGGAAACTGGAATCCGGTGCTTGGGAGATTGAGAGAACACTACGCATTGACTTAGCGCTTCGCGCGGTTTCCATAGGAGCGAAGCTTGAGGACGTTGTCGACCTATTGACATGGAAGGACTTCGAGGGATTCGTCGCTAGTATTTTGGGGGAAAACGACTACCGCTGTGTTGAGAGTTTTAGGAAACGCGGCACAGCCGAAGCTCGAGGAATGGAGATTGATGTGATTGCCGTTCGGGGAAATAGCATTATATCTATTGATGCAAAGATGTGGGG
>JBHLQS010000178.1:0-5841 GCA_048883405.1 Candidatus Thorarchaeota archaeon | reverse complement strand
GAAGTGCCGGAAGCTGAGAATGTTCTAGACGATGATGTAGATTGCATAGACGAGATTCAACTTCCGCCAATGCCAGTCAATGAAACGGAAGGCCTTGAAGACTATACGCCGATTGAAGAGCCCACCTTTGAGGTTGAGGCCACCAAGGAAGAAGTGGAGAAGAAGAGAAAGAAGCGTAATTATGTGGAGTTCCGTGAAGATTGTACATGAAAGGAGTGGGGAGATTGCCTAAGCCAAATATCGATGATTTGATGGAAGAGATCAAGGAACTCACACAGACAGTCATGGAACTCAGAAAGACTGTCAATGTCTTGAGTTCAAGAATCACTGATGACAAGAACCGTAGGACAACTCAAGTCGAAACTGGGTCCTACAAGGTAGTACAGGACCAAGGAAGTATCATAGAAGGGGATGCCAGCTGGATTCGTCTTGTTGGTCTTCTTCAAGGAAAGGTCACAGGACTAACCGCCTCAGAGCTTGCTAACAAATGGGGCAAATCACGTTCTCGGACCAGTGAAGTACTAAACCGATTGGTCGAGGAAGGACAGCTTATCAAATACAGAGATGGTAGGAGTATCAAATTCCGAAAGAGATTGGAATAAACGTGCGTCCAAGAATGGTACATCATTAGCGAACTAGGTACTCTTAAGTACAGCCGGCTGTCCATAGGGCTGACAGACACGTATGCCGAGGGAGGCAGGCATTGACCAGTACCAGGCCCGAAGACAATGCGAAAAGCGTCACTGATGATATTGAGGTATATACTAGTAAGCTGTATGACCTGAACATCCAGGCACAGGATGCAGTCAGAGACTTCGCGCTTCATGACATTGACGACATGGAAGGTGTAGAGGAGAAGCGCATCGCAATGCATGATGCGTTTACGGACCTCTATAATGAAATAGCGACATTCAGTGAAGAGATTCGGGGCGAGGAGTTTGATATTGCGTACCTTCGAGAGAGAATCGAGTATGCTGAAGGAGACACAAAGGAGCAACTAGAAAACGCTCTGAAGGAACTGATGACCAAAGCACAGGAGACGCAGGCTGATGTTTGGATGGCCAAAGTAATGGCATGGCTCCATCAAGCAGCAGCAGCCAGCGGCCCCTTTATCGAGAGCGAACACCCAGATAAGATGAAAAGTGCTTCCAGGCATCTTGCAGAAGTATATACCATGCTTGAGAAACCTTTCTCAGCAGTGCCATCCAAAGTAGATGGAACTGAGAAGTTGAGGCGTGTGGCTCTCGGGCATAAGGCGTACGGTCTAATGAGTGAAGGGAGAAAGAAGGGAGACAAAGAGCTTGCGCAGATTCTTGGTAACAACAAGACTGCAGAGGCCGAGTTCTATGATGAGTTTCTCAATGAGCTGATAGGAAAAGAGAGTACCTTCAGGCAAGCATTCAATCCCTTTGATGAGCTGATATGGCGCGACATCCTTAGTTCCTTCATCTTCGAACAGGCGACAGACCTGTATAACGAGTCAATCCCCCATTTCACCAAGAATAGAAAAGAAAACAGGCAGAAGATATCTCTGATTAAATCTTGGAAGCAGAATACAGCAGGATTGAGTGAAGTGTATCTTGCAATGACTTACAACGACATTGCAGATGCTCAGATGAGAGCTGGCAATCTTGAAGATGCATCCAAGCTCTACCAGACTTCATCGGATGCTTTTGGAAGAGCAGAGAAATGCTTCAGGGAGGAAATACAGCTACAAGCAAACGCAACTCAGTCAATGTCTGATAAGGAGCAGAAGAAAGCACAGTCCCTCTTTTGCATGGCCGAGGCGAACGTCAAAACACTCTCGGAACTCATTCTGATGAATAACAAGAAAGAATCAGTCATTGTTCTGAAGGAGATATTCAAAGACCTTAGAAAAGCCGAGAAGCTATCAAAGACAAGAGACCTCACGGGAGCAATAAAGGCCGATCTCACAACATTTGCATTTGTGGAGGACCAATTGAAGAAGAGAAAGATCAGCAATCTAAATGGAATTGCAGAACAGATCAACTTTGCCAAACAAATCAGGAAGACCTCATTGATACAAAGCGTGAGTAAATCGCTCGATGATGCCAGCGCACACATGGCAGACACACCCATAGAGGCAATAGAAGCGATTCGGGAGGGCCTAGATAGCCTTGGAATCCTTCTCAGCCTTGAGACCGATGACGATGAAGTGTCTGACCTGAGAAACAAGACAATTGCACTGCTCAATCATGTCAAGTATGTGATTCAGTTCCAGCAGAGCTCAAAGCTCCAGCAGGGAGTGAAGTTCATCCTCTCAAGAATACTTGAGAACCTTCATGCCATGGAGGCTTCTTCCTACTACAAGGTCATAGGAGAAACTGCTGTAGCTGGAGAAATGACAGACCTAGGCAAGCTTGCTCTAGCAACATCATACGCCTCAGAAGCTCAGGTCTATTCCAGGCAGGCAGATCAGTGGGCGTTCCGTTCCCAGATGGAGCGTGTCAATTTCTTCAAAGTAATATCTGATGAGCTCGCTCAATTGGAAGATGAGGACTCGGATTCAATTGATAACGCAATGGAAGCCCATGATGTCACGATTAAGAGGATAAAGCAGACTCTTGCTGCGTTTGAATCAGCGGCAAACGAGCTGGCCAGTGTAAAGGGGGAGGAAATACGAACCAAAAACAATGTCGAGGCACAGGTAAACCAGCTACAGGCTGTGGTCATGAAGTTCAGGGGAGACCTGAGCAGACTTGAGGGGGCAAGGAGCGATTTCTTGGCTGAGTTTGAGCTGTTGAAGGGAGAGAAGTCACGAGCCTTGAGATACTTCTCTGATGCGAATGACTATCTAAGAGAGGCAGTTGGCAACTACACTGTGGCGGCACAAGTATTCCAAAAGAGCGGAGATGGACAAGCGGCCCAAAGCGTTGACACTAAGGCGAAGACAAGCGACCTTCTGGCACGAACAATATGGGACAACAGCAAGCGTATCGAGCTGAACCAAGCCCCCATGGAGAAGGACGATACAGTGCTTGCTGCACTATACATGGGCGGTGGACAGTAGACTGGTCACCTCCAATCTATGAGACCGCATAACTCTGCTGGATCTGTCCTACCACCAGTGGTACGGTGTGGATTCGATTAGCCTTGAACGGAGCAAAGGCAATACCCCCTGCGTGGAAGAACTTGCTGAACCACTCCACGAAGTGTAGCCTGAGTGTATGCATGAAAGCAAGCAGACCCTCAAGAATGCCCACAATGAAGGTTCCAATGATAGCGCCTAACAAAGGTAGATGTGGCGTATGCGGAGCGCCAATGGTCTGTGGATGGACCTCGTGTGGAATCATTTCCACTCCAAAGAGAGTTAGATTGGGGAATGGTATGTAAATCACGGCAGGAATGAGAGTGAAGAACACACCGCTGAGAATGACATGGACAGTATTCAAAGCAAAGATACGGGCATAGCTCACTGTGTGGCTAATCATGCCGATTGCATATTCTAGGAATAGAACTGCGCCATCCATGCCTCCCCTGAATGATGCCACAGCCATGATAATCATCGGCACGATAAATGTGAACAGTGAGAAGTACAAGGGCGCTATTCCAGAGGCAAGATACACCCCATTGCTACCAGTTCCGTAGCCTATCCCAGCTATTGGAACCCAGAGATAGACTTGACCTGTAGTGCTAAACCAGTCATTGACACTACTATAGCTCACTCCGAAGAGCAGGTTGATGAAGCCGTAGTAAAGGATGAGATATGATATCCCCACGATTGCTTCTCGGCGTTGGTGATATTTGATCTTAGTATAGATGTTCAGGATAATGCCAAGTATAATTTGGATCGCACCAATTTCTATCGAGAGCTTTAGCATGTGTGACGCTCTATAGGGATTAGCAATCATGTGACCATGCCCATCATCTATGAAATGTGCGAAAGTAGGCCATAATGGCTCAAACACTGTTTCAGCGCCAAAGAAGCTTCCAAACAAGAATCCGCCAATTATGGCGAATATGCCCATCATGACGAGTCCTTCTGCTCCAGATTGAAGGTATGACATGATCTGGCCCCAGTCATCTCCACGCCTCTTAGCCCGCCAAGCTGCCAGACCAAGCAGGAGAATCAGGAAGCCCTGACCAATATCAGCAAAGACAAATCCGAAGATTATGGGAAATGAAAGAAACATGATTTTGGTGGGGTCTAATTCGTGTTGAGATGGCGTTCCGAATGCCATCACCACATCCTCTGTTGGGGACATGACTGAGGGATTGTCAAGATAGGTTGGTGCCTCGTGCTCCGCAAAGTGTGGATGCTCGAACTTGATATCAACGACTGCACCGGTCGTTTCTCGGAGCATTTTTTCAAACTCCTCTTCGGTGCCTTCAGGAATCCAGCCCCATGCCTTTACAGACTGCTCAGTGTAGACCAAGTACTTCTTGACATCGACTCGCGTTATTTCAATAGACAGAATTTCCCAAGCTGCCAGGATTCTAGGGCCCCATTCACGTGCAATGTTTTGCTTGCGTGCCTCGAAGCTTGAGATCTCCTCTTCAAGCTCTGCTATTTTCTGATCAGCTTGTTCAACAACGCGCTCAGGATGCCCTTCTGCACCTTCCGGCATCGCAAACGATTCGAACTCCATTGCAGAAAGAATACGCTCAACAGCATCCCTCCTTTCAATTGACACACTCAGTGTGGCAACCGATACACCTCGCTTCAATGGTATTTGTTTGAACGCAAAGGCATCCTCGGTCACTTCCTTGAGGCTCCATTCCAATTGTGAAATGCGACCGGTTGGCACCACTCCGGCTGTCGTGAATGTGAAGTTTGTCGCTCCTAACCTGCTGGGATCTAGACCCAATGGTTTGAGGGATAACGCAACATCTCTGATTGCACGTTGCTTGTCTAGCTCCAGCTTGGAGGCTGCATATTCTGTGTCAATTTCCAAAAGCTCTGGCTCTACAGATTGGATGACCTCGGAAGCGTATGCAATAGAATCTGTGATCCTGCGATCATCAACCTCAATCCTACTTCCTGTCCTTCGTGAAGACTCAAGGCCAAGAGAGTCAATAACTTTCATGATTCTGTCGAGAGCTACAAAGACAGTTTCCTCATCTCTAGACCTCTTGACATCAACAATGCCGGCTTGTTGAGTAACATCAATGAATTCGAATCGTCCAAATGCCTGAAGAGCCAGAAGGACCTCACGTTCATAGTCCTTATGAGAAACGACCCTTGCAACTATCATCTCTGCGGGACTTAACAGGCCCATATGTTTCACCTTTGGAATGAGCCAGCTTCTTTGGATTATTAGCGAAGCCAGTTAGATTGTGCCACTTCATGGTAAAGATAAACGTTGTGAATAGCAAGTACGCAGTCGAATCATATTCTGGAGCAAAGGTGAATCTTTATCAGGGGTATAAGAAGTGAAAACGACAACCTGCAACAGGTGAGGTATGCAGTAATGTGTGCTGCTCACGAAGAGATTGACCAAATCCATGATGCTGAAGAAGCTGCAAAGAAGAAGCTCGAAGAAGCTGAAGCTAGAGCCAAAAAGATACGAGAGAGCTCGGAAAAGGAGGCAAAGGACATCATTGAAACCGCAGAGAAGGAAGCGAAGATGGCCGCCCAACATTCCAGAGATGGCTTAGAAGCTAGGAGAATGGAGATTGAGCAGAAGGTCCTTAAAGAAACCGAAAAGAAGATCGCAGAGATTGAAATCTCCGCTCGTGGCGAAGTCAAAAAGGCTATCGACATTGTCTACAAGGTGATAACCGGGGAGGAGTAGCGTATGGAAGGCGTCAATAACATCATCAAGATAATCAAGTCAAAGACTGAAGCCGAGTGTGACAGGATCATCACCGAGGCGGAGG
>JBHLQS010000177.1:3441-5871 GCA_048883405.1 Candidatus Thorarchaeota archaeon | reverse complement strand
GAAAGTGCCCAAAGAAGAGCGCGAAGCGACCATGGCCTACATATGCGACAAGTGGGTCCGATTGACTGCACCAATGATTCCTCATGTCAGTGAGGAGTTCTGGTCTAAGATGGACCGTGATGGCTATGTTTCTTTAGCGCCATGGCCCAAGGCGGACAGAAGGCTGACTGATCCATCTGTTGAAATGGCCCAGCAGGTGGTCGAAGCCACAGTCAAAGACATCCGAGAGATTGCAAAATTATTGAAGGACAAGAAGGCGTCAGATGTCCATATCTATGTGGCACCTCAATGGATGTTCAAGGCAATGAACAGCATAAGGACAGACAAGGTCTCGCTCATAGTGGGTGACATCATGAAATACTTGATGTCAAATCCAGACTACAGGAAATATGGGAAACAGGTCAAGAACATAGTGGATAGAATTGCCAAGGAGAATGGACTTTGGGACCACTCTAAGAGCGCAAAGGATGAGATGTCCGTCCTGAAAGACTCTGCTGAGTACATCTCTTCCGAGATTGGGATGAAAGTGACTGTCCATAGTGCAATGAAGCCCGAATATGACCCTCAAAACAAGGCAAAATTCGCATTACCAGGTAGAGTTTCGTTGTACCTGGAGTAAGGGGATACTCTTGGGATGAGATTCCCATCGTTGCTGTGATATGAAATCTATGGTGAGTTCTGAAGCTCCCGATTCAGCTATCCTTGATTGAATCATGTGAATGAATCGTGAAATTCAATACCACGGGATGGATTATTATGTTGGATTCTGCAGATTGAGTGTGGCGATCTCTTCACCTTGGAGGTTATGACTCATGCCTGACGGAAGTAGCAAAGCGGGTCTTCCACCCGGAACCCCTGTGCATACAGGAATCGAGCGGACTGAGAAGGTCACCATTGAGATTGTGGAGTACAATGAAGAGCAGATGAGTGAGTACACCGCTGACTGCATGCAGGACTGCGATCCCCCTCATGAATCAGCGAAGGTGAAGTGGATCCATGTCAATGGCGTTCATGATTTGGATATTATCAACTATCTCGGAGAAGCATATGAAATACACCCGTTAATCCTGGAGGACATTCCAAGTGTCGGGCAGCGTCCCAAGGTTGAGGTGTTACAGAACAAGGTCTATTTGGTCCTGAGAGTCTTCGATATAGTGGGAGAGGATAGACATGTTGTTTCAGAGCAGCTGAGCATCATCCTGGGGCCGAATGTCCTTCTCTCCTTCCAAGAGTCCTCGGTGGATATTTTCAAAGCAATCAGAGACCGCCTTCGGAGACCCACAGGGCGAATTCGAAAGGATGGTCCTGACTATCTAGCATATACGCTTGTAGATGTTGTGGTTGATGATTACTTCCGGGTCCTAGAAGAGGTCGGGGAGCAAATCGAACGTTTAGAGGACGAGCTAATTGAGGAGGCAGACAGTGAGGTCCTCAGCCGTATCTATAGGCTGAAACGTACGGTCATTGCTCTTCGTAGGTATATCTGGCCTCTTCGTGAGGTTGTGTTTGCCCTGAATAGGGATGAAACTGAATTAGTGGCTGACACGACCAAGGTCTATCTTAGAGATCTATACGACCATGTGATTCGAGTGACTGACCTCTCCGAGACCTATCGAGAGGGCATCACGGGCATGCTGGATATCTACCTCTCAACTATGAGCAACAAGATGAATGAAGTGATGAAGGTCCTCACAGTGATCTCCACCATCTTCATCCCTCTCACTCTGATGGCCAGTATATATGGGATGAATTGGATCTGGATGCCCGAGCTTGACTTTTTCTATGGCTATCCCGTCTTCCTCATGGTTATGCTACTCATCACCGTCATCTTGGTGATTTACTTCAGACGCAGGGGCTGGATCTAGCATTGCCATATGTTAGCCCTTAATACACTATTATGCTGACGCTGGTTCAATGTCAGAACAACTCATGCCTGCCCTCTTCGTTGGGCATGGATCACCCATGAATGGAATAGAGGACAACGAATTCGCGGAGAACTGGGAGAAGATTGCCACACAGATTCCTCAACCAAAGGCTATTCTCTGTGTTTCTGCTCACTGGGTTTCGCAGAGTACCTTTGTATCAACAACACCCCGGCCTGAAACAATTCACGACTTCTATGGATTCCCTGATGAGCTCTACAAACTGACCTATCCAGCTCCTGGTGCTCCTGAGATTGCGATGCGGATTCAGGAGATTCTCAAGTCAAATCCAGTCTATGCAAATGAGTCAAGAGGCTTGGACCATGGTGCCTGGGTTGTACTACGGAAAATGTATCCCACTGCACAAATTCCAACACTCCAACTGAGCCTGCACCAAGCATTGACACCTCAGGAGCATTATGACATTGGTAGGGAGCTCCTTCAACTCAGAAGAGAAGGTGTTCTCATTCTGGGCAGTGGCAATATCGTGCACAATTTAGCCCTGGCA
>JBHLQS010000177.1:2125-3341 GCA_048883405.1 Candidatus Thorarchaeota archaeon | reverse complement strand
TCTAAGAAGGAACAGTTTTATTCTCTCAAGGCGGATGTACCAAGAAGTAGTCTTTCGGTGGGTGAATGTATTGATTACAGCCTTTATCATGGCAAAGATCGAGTCGGCGAAGGCCCGTGACGTACTTATCCATGTCAGGGAATTGGAAGAAGTTGAAGAAGCCCACCTGATTTATGGTGCATATGACCTCTTGATCAAAGGTGGCTTCAAGACCCCTGAGTCCTTGAGCTCCTTTGTCGTGGATACATTGCGAAAGGTCGATGGAGTGAAGGACACAGTAACCAATGTCTGTGCTGCATCGGACTGACATCGCTTCTCTTAGAACTATTAGGTGGCGCTGGTTCTATTTGTCCTCCCAGTAGTACTCGAAGTCGCAGCAGTTGTGCTCTTCCATGAGCGTCTTAGACCGCCTCAATCTCATATTCGGATGAATGGCTGGCGTAGCTGGGAAGTCCTGTTTACAGTGAAGCAAATATCCTATATCGGCCCCGTCAAGATCATTGAATACCTTAGCGTAGATGCACTCTGTGACAACGCAGATTGATTTGGTAGAGGTTTCCTCAGTGATTTCGACAACTTCCATGTAGTCTTTGTTGAGAGCATCCACCCAATGTCTAAGCAGCACCTTCACGTCATTAAACGATTCTATTGGCCTATCTAAGGACTCAACGACACTTCGTACATCATTCACTGCATTCTTCTCTGCCCAATCTGAAACAATCTCATGTGCCCTATCCTTCCCCAAGACTTGCTCTAATTCACGGATAAAGGACACAAGCTTAGAGCTCTTGTCCTTGAAGTGTTCGTAGACAGTGATATCCATTTTATTCTGGAATATTGACATAATTCATTTCTCCTATTTGATGACAGCTTTTCCATCCTTTTCAAGACCAAGTCGCTTCAGAGTTTCCATCGTGGGGCGTCCTGTTTCCAAATCCCATCCCCGATGTTCATAGTACTCATCAAGCATTTGATCTAGCTCTACCACCTGTCCTCTTGAGGGACCCTTTGGCGCTCCTTCTTTGGTCAGTCTATCAGGGAGTCGATCATCGCGACGAGTAATACCTCGAGCAATATTGAACAACCGATTGAGATTCACAATGCGCTCTCCAATTTCTTGCAGTTCCTCGCTTGTTAGGTCTATGCCATTGTGTATCTTTAGAGCCTGAGCAATATCATCATAGTAGAATTCAGGAGGAATCTGCGTTCCATATTT
>JBHLQS010000177.1:0-2025 GCA_048883405.1 Candidatus Thorarchaeota archaeon | reverse complement strand
AGGGCAATCATCTTAGTGAGCTTGACAATAGTTTCATGATTGCCCCAACTGAGATCGATGCCACTGGTGTCTTCAGCCGTCAGAAGGCCTTCATCCCAAGCCTCCATTGCCCAAGATATGGTGGCACCAAGAGAAATCGTATCCATACCATACATGTTGGCCAGATGATGACTGAAGAGCACCGACTCTAGATTATCATTTCCACAACGCGAACCGAGAGATGACTGTGACTCGAATTCGGGCGACCCGCCAATGTATTTGTATGGGCCCTCCTTGACCCTGGTGTACCTGCCACATCTCTGCAGGCAACTCCAGTCAGACCGTGGCTTAACTAGATGCTTCTCTGTGATTGTGTGCCCACTGATCTTCTCAAAGCCCTCGAAGACTCCCTGGCGCATATTATAGCTTGGGAGCCGACCAATATGATTCATCAACTCGACCAGATTTGTGGTTCCATACTTGGCTCGTTCCTTTGTGAAGGGATTTGCCAGCATCCTCTCATAGAAGATGTACATCTGCTTGAGGTAATTCTTAGAATCTGCAACCTCCAGCTTTCCAGAGCCTCTCACTGAAATTGCTTTGAGCCCTTTTGAACCCATTACTGCTCCGAGCCCTGACCTCGCGGATGCACGGTCTCGGTCATTCATGATAGCTGCGAATCGAACCTTGTTTTCTCCTGCTTGTCCTATTGACAGCACTCTTGCTCTCTTGCTATGCTTTTCACGAATCCAATCATCCGTTTCAAAGACCGATGTGCCCCAGATGTCAGACGCATCCAGAAGTTCAACGGTGTTATTCTGGATATGGAGATACACTGGGTCTGATGATGCTCCAGTGAATATGATTGCATCATAACCAGCGAATTTCAGCTCAGCACCCCAGAATCCAGCCGCATGAGATTCTCCCCAGACATCGGTTAGAGGTGATAGCGCAGCAACCACATGACGTGACGCCTGTGGAAACATCGATCCTGTGAGAAGCCCAGTGGCAATTCCAAGCACATTCTTGGGGGAGAGTGGATCAATTCCAACAGGAATGTTATCATATAGAACTCGTGAGAGATAGCCCGCTCCAAGGAGATAGTCCCTGACCATCTTCTCTTCAACGGGTTTCTTCTCAATCTCACCCTTGGTCAGATCAATCCAGAGATTATTGCCTCCGATCCCCTTCACCATATCTCCTCCTTGTTGTACAGCTCATCCTCGTGCTTACTATAGAGAGTCGATAGGCGACCATCCAAGTCCTTCTTGTTCAGTTCGCTCTCAGTAGTGATCCAGATTGCATTGACCGGGCATCGATCGACACATTCACCGCATTGGATGCATTTGATTGCCTTCCCAGTATCAGGATGCAATCTGATTGCATTATAGGGGCATGCCTTGACGCACTCGCCGCTGCCTGTACACTTCTTGTTGTTCACAATGACAATACCCTTCGACGTGCGGCTTATCGCATTGTTTGGGCAAGCAGCTATGCATGGGGCGTCTTCGCAGTTTCTGCAAAAGAGGGGGAAATCAAGTCCTGGCTCGATTCTCACTGCTCTGACCCGAGACCAACGAGGGCCGATCACTTTGGAATATCGCATGCTGCATACATTGACGCATATCATACATCCTGTGCAGACTTCAGGGTCTCCAAACACGAACTTCAACTCAGTCATTCTTCAGTCCTCAAATGGTGTCATACCTGTCATTGCTTGGAATCTTCCATGTCCTGGCTTGACTAGCATCCTGTCCTCCTCAAAAACTGGGGTGCCGCGGACAACCGTCATTGTTGGCACTCCTTTCATTGTCATACCTTCATACAGCGTCCAGCCACACTTTGAGAACATCATATCAGCTGTCAACTTTTCCTCTCGCCAAGGGTCAATTATCACGAAGTCTGCATCAGCACCAATAGCCAAAGCGCCTTTTCTTGGATAGAGGCCAAACAACTTGGCTGGATTCCTGGATGCAACATTCAATAGCCGCGTGAATGATATTCTTCCTTTGTTGACGCCTTCTGAGAGCAGCACTCTCAATATCA
>JBHLQS010000176.1:0-5885 GCA_048883405.1 Candidatus Thorarchaeota archaeon | reverse complement strand
GTTTTGACATAGGGGATTTAGAAACTCATAGGTTGCTGGAAGAAGAACGTCAATTTCATTCGTTTTACAGATTTCAAGCAGAGAAGGAATTAGCTCAGTTCTGGAACGATGTTTCTTGATTAGCTGAATGTTGTGAAATCTCTGGATAAACTCGCTATCGGATCCATAGCCGAACAGAGCAAAGTCGTATTTTCGACTCATTTCCAAGGCTCGAAGAATTTGAAATAACGTAGAGTCACTTGAGCAAAGTACAAGCACTCTTACTGATTTCACATCTCGAACCTCATTCTGTGCAATCTAGCTGTGGTTAGTGAATCTCTTGAATCTTCTCGTACGCAAGAAGTCACAATCTGCCTTATCAGCAATTTTGGGGGAAATGCTATTAACCAGTAGCAATGGTTTGATTCCGTTGCCACAGGAGTGAAAATCAATGCAAGTTAAAGTCAAGAAAGCTCTGGTTCTCTCACCTCACACAGATGATGCTATAATTGGTGCTGGCGGACTGATTCAGCAACTCGCTAAGGATGACTGTCACATTGTACACATGGTGTTTTGCATCTGTGATGACACTCTGGTTGGCACAAAGTACCCAAAGGGGCGGATAGCGGAAGAGGATAGGAAAGCAGCAACACTTCTTGGAGCTACAGAGGTGATACACCATAATTTTGAGAACAAACAACTGCACAGAAGTAGGCAAGAAATACTCGATGCAATTTATCCCTATCGAAAGGAACCCGGACTCGAATTAGTAATAGCACCCTTCGCCGGAGATATTCATCAAGATCATCATACTGTGGGAGAGGAGGCGATACGTGCATTTGGAAGAAATCATGGCACTTTACTTCAATACCCGATAATGGGAACTTGCAGGAATTTCATTCCAAATTTATTCATACCATTGACCGCCGATGAAGTAGATAAGAAAATAGAAGCACTCTCATTATACGAAACCCAATTTGATCTTCGAAACAGTTGGTTCAATCTAGACAACTTCAGAGCTCAGCTTCGTATAGATGGTGTATATGCAAATACAGAGTATGCAGAATCTTTTGCCCAGGTTAAGGGGACATGGACAATTGGCACGTAATGTAAGGATATTACTCACAGGATTCTGCGCACCAGGATTTACAAGTATAGTCTATGCCCTCAGGAAAAGCAGCAGGTTTGACTTCTATATCTATTCGACAGATTGGAAAGAGAATCTAGCATCACACTTCGCAGACAAATCAGACGTCATTGGAGATAACCTAGCTCCCGAGTGGTCAAGCAGAATATTCGCCGCTGCTGAGAGAGAGAATGTCGAGGTTCTGATACCAATTAGAACGGATGATTTAGCTCCATTGGCACGCGACATCGATCAATTTCGTGCCATAGGAGTTGAACCAACCCTCCCCAGCGAGGATCCTGTGGTTATTGAAACGCTTAGAAACAAGATTGAGCTATACAGTGCTGTCAAGGCATTAGATCTTAATGTCCCAGAGCATTATCCAGCAAGGAACTTGGATGAATTGGAAAAGGCTGCCAATGAGCTTGGATATCCGGATATTCCGATATGCATCAAACCTGATGTAGCTGATGGGAGCCGAGGATTCAGGATATTGGATGAAACTGAAGATCGAAAGGAGATATTCTTCGCTCAGAAACCCAACTCAACCTATTCAGATTTAGATAGAATCAGAGAAACGCTGGGAGAGAGCTTTCGTAGAATGCTCGTCATGGAGTTTCTTCCCGGACGTGAATATACCGTCGATATACTTTGTCAAAAGGGAATCGTATATGCTGTTTTACCAAGACTCCGAACTGCTATGACTGGTGGAATAACTACGGGAGCTATACTCGCCAAGGATGACCATTTCGATTTCATCAGACGCTTTTCTGAGCGTATTGTGGAAGGATTCGATCTATCTTATAACATCGGAATCCAGCTCAGAGAGGACACTGATGGAAATCTGAAACTGCTAGAAATGAATCCCAGATTGCAAGGTACTACAATAATCAGTGTGGAAGGCGGCGTGAACATCCCCGAGATTATGGTGGATATGGCGCTTGGCACATTTGATACGAATTTTGTACCCGAAATTAAATGGGGACTGAAGCTACAGCGAGTCTGGAGAGAAGTTCTTGAACATGAAGGGAAGCAATGGACTAGCTAGAATTAGTCAGAGTACTTACCTCTTGTCCTAAGTAGATTTGCTATTACCCAAGGCCAAGGCTTTCCGTGACCATAAAAGCTAGTGACGTCGGGATCATCACAGCGCCACGTTCCTCTTGCTCTTTCGTGGAAATAACCCCGTAGCATGGCAGTGCCATATCTTCGCAGAATGACTCTGCGGAGAGCTCTAAGTAGTACGCCCAAAAATGGCCGACCTATGAAATAATTCAATTGACCCTGATAGAACATACCCTCGCTAGTAGTACCAAAGGCCGGTATGTCTTGCTTCACTGGTATCTTCAAAATCTTCAGTCTGTATCCCTTTTTCAGGGTACGTATATTGAGAAATGTGTCTGGTGACAGGTCCCAATACTTCTTTATCTCACGAACAATACTCCATCGTACAACCTTTAGGCCACCCATGGGCATACCTGCCTCTCGGGCAGTTTCCTCACCAATTACTGTTCCAGCGCATGCGCCTAGAGTGGGGTCATTTTCCATGAGCCATATTACGCGCGCGAAGTAATTTGGACACGGCTCTGTATCCACATCTTGGATGGTGAAATACTTGATTCCTATCGAATCCAGCTTATCAATAACGTGAGGCATTATTCTTGAATAGGCTCGACCGATAGTATTCAGATTTCCTTTAGCCTTGGGAGGCATCTTCTCAAGCCACACATCAAATTGGGGATAATCTCTGGCCACCCGAAGTATCTCATCAGAAGTACCATCAACTGACCCGTCGTCAATCCACAACCATACTCGTGGGAGTTTCGTCTGCCTGGCTAGTTTTCTGAAAGCATTCTCAATGTATTCTCGACCATTCCATACATTTGTTACATGGATATATTCAGCAGATGATGAGCCAGGAGATTGGCAGACCGTTTTGCAGAACTCACAATACCGATGAAACGGAAAAGCGTTCCGACTATTATCCATAAAGCAAATCTCCAGATTCAGATTAGACGGGCTCAAGCTTTCTCTTCTTAGATTTGTAATATAGATGTCGTTCAACTGGATTCTATAATATAGAATGCGTTTATATGAAGTGCATATTGTCATGGTGGCAAATGAGAATACTCCATATTAGCCATGGTGGACTGCCGGACCCCCGCATTGAGAGAATGGCATTGACTATGAAAAAAGAGGGTCATGAACTAGTATTCCTCGGGGGCGAAGCTGTGAGGGAACAGCACTTGTCGGCCTTTTCCGAAACAAAGGTAGAACCGCTAGGAATTGGAGTAAGTATAACTCATAATCCCCTATTGAAGAAGAGATGGCTGAACGCAATAAGTGAAATGAAGCCAGATATTGTCCATGCACATAATGTGATTGTGGGACATTTTCTTCTTGATACGGATTTCCCAGCTATTTTGGATGACCATGAAAACCTGAGTGCTCAATCTTTTGTTTTTCGTGCCCGTCCCTTTATCCGAAGAGCAGCTGCAGCAACTCTTGTTAGAAAATTCCCTATTTGGGAGAGAGAACTGGCAGAGAGATATCCAATATTAACAGTAAGCAAAGGGATTGCCGACTATTATAGAAGATTCTCAGATCGGGTTGGTGTCGCGGAAAATGTGCCGTACCTCAAGGAAGTTGAGTGGCTAAAGAGCCCATCTTCACAAAATGGGTTGGTTTACATGGGGAGTGATTTCTCATGGCCGAGATTCCAACCGTGGAGAGATATGAGTGGAATCAGAGAACTGCTAACCTTTGATATCATATCCGGCCTATCTCATAGAGATATGATGATTGAACTCTCAAGACATGCTATTGGGCTAATTCCTTTTCGTCCACACCCCTTTCATAGCATGTGTAGCCTTAACAAGATGTACGAATACCTTCATGCAGGCCTACAGGTCGTCCTGACTGCAACATTAGTAGAAGGTCTTGATAAGAACCCCTATCTCCATCCATTCAATGATTACAACGACATCATTGACGTAGTGAATGCCGTTCCTGATGCTAATCCAGAGAGAATAATGGAGTTTGCAAGAGAGAACTATTTCTGGGAGAAGCAAGAGGAGATTGTGAAAGAGGCTTATTCCCAAGCACAGAGGATGTGAATCTATTTAGTAATTTCAGGAGCTTTTACTGAAACATTTCCAGAAAAGAGCATGAATGAAGCAACCTTTCCTTCAATCACAGTTTCTTTCTCAATTATGGATTGAGCAACTTCAGAATCTCTGACTTCAGCCCGCTCTCCGATTGAAACATATGGTCCTATAGTTGAGTTCGTGATTTTGGCGTCTATTCCAATGAAGCATGGTTCTATGATCTCAGAGCTTTCAATCTTTGCTGATTCATCAATATGATGCCTAGTGGCAAGCATGCGGCAATTGCTTCTGATAATTGATTCTGGTCGACCACAATCGTAGCCTTCCCCAACAGAAAACGTGCCCATCTTAAGACCCCTCTCAACCATTATTTGGAGCGCGTCAGTAAGTTGGTACTCACCTACGTTGCTCTCTTTCGTAATAAGCTGACTCAACGCGCTTTTCAGATCAGATCCTTTCTTGATATAATATGCTCCAGCTAGAGCCAAGTTGCCGTTCCAGGATTTGGGTTTTTCAACCATTCGTGTAACTGTACCATCTGCTCCTGTTTCCACCATACCATAATGCGATGGGTTGGTGACAATCATTGTTCCAACCAAGGCGTCAAATCTGGGATTTGATCGTATTTCATCAATCATCGTTGAGAAATCACGTGAAAATATCTCATCTCCGATAGATATCAATACCTCATCACCTGATAGAAATTCATCTGCCTGGAAAATAGCATGCCCCAAACCAAGAGGTTCATCTTGCGTAACGAATGACAATCGAATCTTATCATCGTAATTCTCTCTCGCCCAATCGATCATCTGTTCTTTCATGACTCCTACGATAAGCACCAGCTCATCTATGTCACTCCTTAGAATATCATCGATGATATGTTCCAGAACTGCTGCGCCTGCAACTTCGACCAGAGCTTTTGGCTTTGTATCAGTGATTGGGCTAAGTCGCGTTCCACTGCCTGCTACGGGAATAATTGCTTTCAATTGTATCAAACGCCCTAGGTGCCTTTGTCATCGCACTCGGACAATAGTCCAACTGTACGATAGATTATTTTGTCTGATCGTGGCTGTTTGGCAAAAACGCGTCTACCATCAATGAATATCTTTGTTTTCATTCCTGAAACTAAACTGTCAAGCTTTTCCTTCTTATAGTCAGACCAGTCTGTGATCAGGATGCATCCATCTGCTCCTCTGAGACATTCATCAACAGTTTCAGCGATTTTGGCGTTCAAAACAACGTTTCCATTTCCCATAATCTTCTTCATCATTGGATCATGAATCCATATGTCAGCACCTTTCGAGTTAAGCAGGTCTATGACTTTGTAGCTGGGTGAATCGCGGGTATCATCAGTATCGGGTTTGAAGGCGAGGCCCAGTATTCCTATTTTCTTTCCAGAGATGCTTGGAATGCAATCTAGCAATAGCTCAACTAGTCTGCCTGGTCGACGTTTGTTTACTTCATCAACTGCCCTTAGAATTGGCACCTCTACATCCAATGTCTTCTCTGCAAACGAGATCAACCCAAGTGTATCCTTTGGAAAACAAGAACCCCCATAACCTGCTCCGCTCCGGAAGAATTGAGGGGATATCCTGTTATCGAGACCAACTGCATACATTACATCCTCGATATCAGCATTCGGTATCTTTTCGGAGATATTTGCAATCTCGTTA
>JBHLQS010000175.1:0-5988 GCA_048883405.1 Candidatus Thorarchaeota archaeon | reverse complement strand
AACTGGTTGCATATGCTGCACGTCCAGGGCAATTGAAATCTGGAGAAAAAGCAAAGGCAATAGAATTGGCTGAGAGTCTGATCGATGCAGTCAACGGGAAGATAAGCCTACCCGAGTACGTCCCGAATCCTCAGATGAGGCATCTAGTAAAGTCACAGAAAGACATGATGCGTGCTGACTATGAATATTGGTTAAACAAGGGGTGGATTGAACAATGAATAGTATGTCACTGAATCAACGCTTTGAAGGTATGGCCAGATTATCTTTTAGCCCATTGAAGGCAAGAGGTTGGAAGGCTGTAATACAGTATTTCATCGAAGGACCTGGTGGTGGCAATCACTACCTGGTAATCAGAGACCAGACCTGTAGTCATTCTGAAGGAGTTGCAGATGAGCCTACCCTTACAATCACAGCCAATGTCGAAGACTGGCGGGCAATCGTGGAAGGTCGTCTTGCTGGTCCGGAAGCTTACTTCAGTGGTAAGATGAGAGTCAGTGGAAACATGAACGATCTATTCCGGATGCAATCGGTATTCTCTATAATCAAGGAGGACTGGCAGCATGAGTGAACCGTGGAAAAACAAAGTTCCATTCGCAACCTTGCTGTTGAACATCTTTGGCTATCTCTCCCTAGTTCCATTAATAGTACTGTCAATCTATGGTCAATATGAGATGGCTATCATTTCTGGCCTTTTCCTCTCAGTTGTGTCAACAACTCTATGCAAGAAATACAGTGTTGTCAAAGTAACAGATTTGGTGTTCCTAGGCTTCTTTCTTGGGTCATCACTGTTACTTCTATTCCCATTGTGGACTTCGATAATCTCTGCCTACTACAATGCTATGCTATGGTTTATCCTTGCGTTGATGTCGGGAATCTCTATCCTAGTTAAACGCCCATTTACACTTGAATATGCCAAACAAAGGGTATCTGAGTCTGTCTGGGCTACTCCACAGTTCTATCGGATAAACCAGTTGATCACAATGGTTTTCTTCCTCGTCTTTGGAACTGACACTGTAATTTCAATACTAATTGATGATCGTCTCATAAGATACGTACTTGCTTTCTCATTGCTTGGAGTTGCACTAGCAGCACCATCAATTGTACCAAAGCTCTATGTACAGATTGGATTCAAGGAAGACTCTTCTCCACAATCTGATGTTGACATGAGTCGGATGTCTATAGAAGAGATCTTCTCAGGAATGGTTGAACGATTCAATCCCGGTGCTGCTGAAGGTTTGAAGGCGGTGCTACAGTTTTCAGTTACTGGTCTTCAAAGTGGTGAGTTCTTCATAGATATCAAGAACTCAACAGCCACACTTGTTCGAGGTGTAGACACGAGTCCTGACTTACTAGTGGAGATTGATAGCGAAGACTGGGTTGCCATTGTAGAAGGTAGACTTGACGGAACTCAGGCCTATATGACCGGTAAGATGAAAGTGAAGGGCGACATGAATCTCATGTTCATTTTAGAACAACTATTCCCTACGATGTCTAGCAAACAAGACAATTGTCACACTGAACAAGACCATCCAGACAATTGGAATTTGCCCGGATTACAGCAAGGACCTCAATAAATCTGAGGTGTGAGATAGGAATAGAGAAGAAGGGAGCACAAGCTCCCTTTTCCTCGTTCTCTAATTACATCTGCTTTTCCTGACGATATAGAAGGCAATCAGGTCCTAGTATTCCCCGGGCTAGGATTATTCTCATCATCCTAATCATTACACAAGACTGACTCGTTTTTTCTTCTTTGGTTTGGATGCACCTGAGCCTTCAGCCCTTTCTTCCACGTTTCGATTATTGTAGCTAGTGGAGTACCAAGCACTTGAATACAGTCGTAGTCCGATTCGCCCAATCCCCTTTCTGCTGCCTGTTTGAGGTATGATATGTTGAAAGGATCCAATCCAGCGATTTTCACTGTGATGAAATCAAGAGCAAGAGAATCTTGGCTAGCGAGGATTGTACTGAGATTGAATGGTTCTTGACCTACCGTCTTTGTCATATCCACATCACCGCTTACAACTATACCATCAATAATGTTGAGAGTTGGTCTGAGTACCATGTTAAGGTCAACCAATCCCTGAGCCAGATTCTTGTGAATTCGTTTCTTCTCTCCACTTGGGCTCCACCACTGACGATAGGCGGAATGGTAGTACTTCCCCTCGGTTCTCAGGAACTCTTGGGAGAGTTGACGACCGAATCCTGAAGGACGATTGTGTGAGTAATCCCCCTTTCCAGGAAGGGCTCCCATTAGATTCTTGACTGCCAAGCTGGCCCACTCTTTTTCTTCTGAGGTCCGTCTGTATAGCTTGAGCTTTGGTACGTTGATTAGCGCATCACAATCAAGTATGACTCTTGGAACTTGTAACTCCTGGACTGACTGACCTTCTGGGACAATAACATCTCTAGTAGGACTTCCATTCAAGTCTATCAGCTTCACACCATATTGCTCAGCTAACTCCACGTATCCACATGCTCTAAATGCCAGTTTGGTGTCAATACAACTTGACCCCTCAGCTATGCTCACATCTGAAGCACCCATGTCTTGGCATAGTTCAATAATGGCTTGAACAACCGGTGGATCAGTTGTAAAACCAGTGAATGGGTGTAGGCCAAAAACCAAGTTTGGTTTAATTACCACTCTGTCCTGTGGTTGGACAAAACTCTGAATCCCCCCAAGCAATCGAACTGACTCCGCAACCGCTGTTCTAATACTATCGTTTTGCACAATCGATACAACGGCCATTATCATCGCTCACCAGCATTTCGAATCATGGCACTTTATTGACAATCTTGTCAAGTATATGCAATCCTCTCCTTTAACCAATTAGGTTTGATTCAGAGCGGTTGAGCTTATGAAGGAAAAAAGGGAGGCATCTTGATTTACACCAAGTGCCTCCTAGATTCACCTCTTGTCGTACTCTAGTTGATTCTGAAGTATCCGGGTGCGAAATGAGGATATCCCGCAAATGGCCCTGAATCGTACCAAATGATCTCACCGCTCATATGGACACTTCGGCCACCATATATTGAGAAGCTCCCAACTGCCGCCATTTCGACATTCCCATTCATGTGATAATCATTGGTCTGAAGATTCGTTTGACCTCTGTCATGTCCCCATAGAACCAGTTCGTTGGGACTGTACATTGGCAACCAATATGCCCAAGCATCATCATCCCCATTCGGTATCTCAGGAAAGCTTTGATCGCCCAAGTCATAAATAGCCCAAATCTCCTCAAAGAAATGTATCCTGCCTCTGAGATTTGCGAGGTCAGTGACAAACGACTTACCTGAACCGATGGCGAAGAACAACATGCCATAATCTTTCCCATCGATGGTTATAGTTCCGACCCAGTCAGGAACCTTATCGCCTGGTCCTGGCCATTGCATATTAAACTCCAAATTCATAGAACCAGTCAGAAGTTTTGTAGCCTTTACCTGTGGAATTGCAACCAGGGCAAGTGATAAGGCAAACAATAGTAGCGCAACACCAATTTTCCTCAGCTTATTCATCTCCCAATTAATCCCTTAGCACCAAATCTTACGAATGCTATATTTTCGAAGTCATGCAATACACCAAGCTGCTTGCTGCGACTGGTATATTGCAATGTGTCTTACCATCTTCTAGAATATCAAAGGACGGGAGAGTAGTAGTGTCAAAAAGGGCAGAACACATGGCATATTAGCAACATTGAGTATTGCCCATTGCGGAATATTCACTTAGAAGGGAGTTATATTAACAAGTTGTTGTATATAATTGCGTAATCTGTTGGGGACGTAGTATCTCATATGTTTTTCAGACTTATCTGACAACTAGGAGTCCGTTCCCGAGTCAGCGGAAACGTGGTGAGTGGTTTGGATTCTTTGGATTGGGCTTTAATCTGCGAATTGTGCGGCAATGGGAGGATGAGCTACCAAAATATCGCGCGAAAACTCGGAACCTCTCCAAATACTGTCAAGAATCGAATCCATAGGCTGCTCGAACAGAAACTGCTTGTGGACTTTGTAGCTATTGTGAGCATGGAAATGTTGGGTGCGGAACACGTACATGGTGTAATCTCTACAGATGGGACTGAGAAAGTAGTGGAGTTCATGAAACAAGTCTCAAAACAGCGTATAGTATGTGAGATCTACCGTACCGGTGATATGCGCTATGAATACTGGGCCATGGTGTCAGGTGCTTCTGAAACATTGGGTCTCAAGAAGCATCTTGAAGAGCTTGATGGAACTGTCGAGGTGGAAATGAGGCCTGTTGTCTTTCTTTTTCCAAACAAATCCTCCTCCTATTTCTTGAACACGAGAGGAAAGAGGGTCACATTTACTCGTCATCAGTTGAGTGTGCTGAGGTGTCTATACGAAAATGCTCGAATGCCAGTGGCCCAGATAGCTCAGAGAACAAGCTTCACTCCAAGGCGTGTCCGGAAAGTCCTACGCGAGTTAGAAGAAGGCGAAGGCATCCACATCACTGTTGGCTATAACATATTTGCATTAGGAGATATGGAATATCGGTTGAAAATCCATTTTGATGAATCACAAACAAATGGTCGAGATATTATTATGGATTTATACCACAAATATCCAGACGAATTCTGGTGGTCTAGCATAACAACCAACGAACCAATTGTTGATGTAGGCATGATCATTGATCGCCCTGGTAAAGGGATACCTATGTTACGGGATCTTAGAGGCGCTCCTTTCATCAAATCGATTGAGGACTTCGTTTCTTATCCTAGAGTTGTTGGCAATATTTTCCCCCTCCGTCTAAAACTAGAAGAAATACTAATTGAATCCGGCTTACTAGCTGAATCTGACATAATCAGACAAAGATACTTCGGATTGGAGTCCTCCTTGCGAGAGCCCTAGCAATCTTGTATTGGATATTGATCTGAATCATGCAAGACTTCAAACATATTACAGTGGTTTGTGCGAGCATTCAGATCCTGAGCTAGGTTCAAAGAGAAGAAGATACAGTGAAGAAATGATGAGGGAACGGTATTGGATTGTGATGCAACCGTCAAATCGAAATAACTATTGAAATGAAAATCAAGATGAAGAATGAGGGGGCACGAAGCGCCTATCTAAAATAAGAACTACATCTGTTTCTATTGTCAACATGGCAAATAGTCAGTCCGAAAATCTCCCTCGCCAGGACGATCTTCTCTCAACTAGATTGGAATCTTCCAGTTTCCTTGGACTGGAACTCGCGAAGAGTAGAATCTACCAAGACTGCAGTCTGTGCAGTGCTTTCCTCTCACTCTCTCTCAGTACTCGTAGCTTCGTTCCATTCTTCTCAATGCTAGTTCCACGGGCACATATACTATCACAGCAATGAGTATCAGAATGAACCAGACTCCAATCTTTGCAGGCATGTCTGCAAATGGGCTCGGGATTGAGAAGAAGAGATAGTTTCCTAGCGTCTGATCAGCTGGTGCAATAGCAGTAAGGAGAAAGCCCAAACCAAAAATGAAGGCTGCATACCCATCAGTCGCAATGTGCTTATATTCATGCCAAGGCACGGTATTGCGTCCTTGTCCCAGGAAGAGCATATGCAAGACACCAACGAGGATGCTTATGGTGCCCATGTCTAATGGATATAGCCATAGTTGCGCCGTAAGTGCCACCTCTTCTGTGCCGCCATACAAACCCGTGAAGAACAACCGCATTATGAAGGGGAGAATTGCGACAAGGAAACAGAGGATGTATAGGATTCCATTCATCGCTCCGCCATACACAGGGAAGTCTTCAAAGAACCTACGCACCCAAGCCCAAAATAGGCTGATGAAGAAGAATGTCAGAAAAAAGAAGCCTATTGCAAAGTAAATGTCTTCTACCACATTGATCTCAAAATCTGTAAGACTGAATGCTGCGAGTCCGATGGCCAGGCCAAACACGGCATCTGTGATTATCTGAATAGCCCGACGCTCAGATCTCTGATGTAGGCTCTCCTTCTCTTCCACCACGGTCAACCCATTAGTCTACTGCTGTTTT
>JBHLQS010000174.1:0-6033 GCA_048883405.1 Candidatus Thorarchaeota archaeon | reverse complement strand
CCTATCTGGATCAGCTGAATGCCGAATTGGTCACAGAGTGAGGTTGCTCAATGGTAACAATGGAAGAAGTGAAGCGGGTCAAGGCAGCATATGAAGCAGAGCTAATGGGGAAGTCTGGCGTAGTGGCCTTGGCCATCGGCTATAGATACGTTGATGGTGAGAAGACCGAAGAGCTCTGCATCATCTGCTATGTAGTACGGAAGAGACCAATTGAAGATCTAAAAGAACACGAGCTCATCCCAAGGGAGATAGAAGGGGTTCCCATAGACGTTATCGAGTCCGGTCAGCTTCGGGCATTGTGAAAGATGAGAAGCGCCTCATCTGACTGTAGGCTCATCAATCCGAATCCGCTTCATAGAAGCATCAACTGTGGCTCGGCAGCCGATTGGGAGTACATAGTTCTCTACATTATGTCCTAACTCAGCGATTTCCAAGATGGGGAAGTCGTAACTCTCAGTACTCTCCAGAAAGACATCGCTGACAGGGCGGCTCAGTTCCTTCTCCTCGAGCTCGCTATCCTCAAACCATCCCAGGACCAACCCCTCAATACTGTCATAGACACCATGCAGGCGCAGCGCATTGATGACTCTGTCAGTGAGAGATACATCGTCTGTCCCCTCAAGGAAGAGGATTGCCCCGTCAAAGTCTGGACCATATCCGGCGAGTATTGTGTTGGCAAGGACTCGTATGTGGCCACCTACCAATCGTCCACTTGCCTTTCCTTCACGCAGACATTTCCATCCTGAGTGCTGTACTTCAGGCCTCTTCTGATGCTTCCAGTTCTCATTTGGCCTTAGCTCTCCTACATCTCCATGGAAGAATGTGTTGACTATGTTCTCCTGTATTTGAGGCGTCATCTCTTGGCCAAAGGTCCAGAGAAGGTCAGGACCGTGGTACGTGATTAGTCCGGTTCTTGCGTAGACTGCATTCAGCAATGTTGTCCCATCTGATATTCCCGCCAGTATCTTGGGGTTCTCTCGAATCAATTCATAGTCGATTCCATCCAGCAATTGGATGGCAGTGCTCCCTCCCTGAGTCATCAGGAGCATCCTCACCTCAGGATCACGCCATAGAGAATGCAGGTCCGCCAGCCTCTCTGCTCGAGTTCCAGCACTGTAATGGAACTGTCCTAGGGAGTGTTCAGCCAATTTCACATTGAGACCCATTGCCTGGAGCGATTCGATTCCCTTGTCGAACTGCGGCTTCATATTAGGCGTCACAGGCCATGATGGAGAGAACACTCCTACTAGGTCGCCTTCATGGAGTCTGGGAGGCTTTGTGATGTCCATCATTATTCAACTCTGATGGAGATTCAGCACCTTTGATTTGAGCATATCCCTCAAAGAAACCGAGAGGAAAGTTAACTGTCCAGTGTCAAGCAGTAGGACGAACACAGCTGGCATAGTACTGGGGTCTGAATATGAAGTTGAACGAAAAGGTTGCATTGGTGACTGGTGCTGCACTCGGATTCAAGAACGGAGGCCCATCAATTGGCAGCTCTATTGCATTTAGGCTTGCATCCGAAGGAGCTAAGGTCGTGGTTGTTGATATCCTGGCTCAAATGGGGAAACGAACCGCTGATAGAATCAAGGCTGATGGTGGTGAGGCGTTGTTTATTGAAGCCGATGTGTCGAAGACTGATCAAGTGAAGAGAGCCATAGCACTCACCCAGGAGGAGTTCGGTAGGCTGCACTGTCTAGTAAACTGCGCTGCTTCCTATGAGGGTCAAATATACAACAATGTCGTTGGCATCCCAGAAGAGGATTGGAATAATACAATCGATGTCAATCTGAATGGCTACTTCAGATTTGCGAAGTATGGCATTCCTCTGATGTTGGAGAGTGGCGGCGGAACCATTGTGAACATCTCATCCGGGGCTGCTTTCCGCGTCAGGAATAACTTCTCTGTCTACCCAGTAACGAAGGCGGCAATCAACGCTCTCACAAGGGCAATCGCTGTGGATTTTGCTCCCCAAATCCGATGCAATGCTATCTGTCCCGGGTTTGTTAGAATAGCTAATTCAGAAGGTGACCGTACTCCTGATGAGGTTGAGGAATGGATGGCTAGAGTGGCGAAGGCCTATCCTCTCGAGAGAGTCTGTACTGTGGATGAGATCGCGAATGTCGCTCTCTTTCTTGCAAGTGATGAATCCTCCTATATCACTGGTGAATGCATTACTGTTGACGGTGGAAGGTCCGTTTTGGACAAGCATGAGTATTGAGCCATCAGCCTGCAGGCACGCGCCAGGTGGAATCGGCATAGTTCTCCTTTGACCTTGATCAGGATATGATCCTATGTGAAGAGAGCTGCTCCACCCATTAATCAGACACAGTCAGAAGGGCGCTCAAGTCAGATGTCATATCAAGTGAAGCTAATCTCAGCAGATAAGAAAGAAGATATGGAACGGGCCCTCTACCTTTTTCATCATCTTACCATCATGTCGGAACGACATGGACTATTGGATGTGAGAGAATGGGAAAGCTTGATGATAGAGTTGCAGTGATAACTGGTGGTGCAAGCGGCATCGGTAAAGCAATAGCAGAGCTATTCGCGAAGGAAGGAGCTCGAGTGGTGGTTTCTGACATTCAGGATGAGCTGGGTCAGAAACTTACCAAGAGCCTCGGGGATAATGCCGCCTACATTCACGCAGATGTCAGTATGGAAGATGATGTCAAGGGTATGATTGATTATGCAATGGATACCCACGGTCGTATAGACTGCATCGTCAACAATGCGGGGATGGGTGGTGTCAAGGGAGAGATAGAGTCTATCCCTGTCGCAGAATTTGATCGGACAATTGCTATATTGCTTCGTGGAGTGTTTCTTGGAATGAAACACGCTGCGCCGGTTATGAAGAAGCAAGGTGGAGGGAATATAATAAACATGGCAAGCATAGCTGGTCTTCGTGGTATTTCACAGAATCATCCATATAGCGCAGCCAAAGCAGCTGTGATCCAATTGACTCGCACGGCAGCGATGGAACTGGCATACTACAAGATTCGCGTGAACAGCATCTGCCCAGGTTCGATTGTGACCTCCATATTTGGTGCGGCTAAGGGAATGTCCAGTGCTGAGAGTGCCAAGACCTATGATAATCTGACCCGTCTCTTCGAGAAGGCTCAACCAATCAGACGTACTGGTCTCCCTGAGGACATTGCCAGAGCGGCCCTCTGGCTAGCGAGTGATGACTCGGGCTTTGTCACTGGACATGCACTGGTTGTGGATGGTGGTATGAGCGCCGGACAGATGTGGCCCCAGCAGATGAGATGGATAGACATGATAGAGTCCGCCCTAGGATTGGATGCCTCTGAGTAGGTTAGCCAAAGCTCCCAAGCTGTATATGCTTACGAAACACTCAGGGCTGCGACCTATGCTGGACTCATTAGGGGCGTCATATATCTTCACTTTGTGTTATCTGGAAGGGCCTTGATTGCCCTCTCGATCTCCAAGCTCTTATGCTGTCCCAAGTCTGTTTCTGGGAGAAAAAGACCCTCCTTTGTGTGGCGGTCCATGACCCTATCTATTGGCCCTTCGATGACAAGACCTGTTTGAGAAATCAAAGCTACTCTGATTGGCAGATGAATAGCTAGGGAACGTGCGAACTTGAAACTCGGAGTTGATGAAACAATGCACGACCCTCCTTTCAGAAGGGCATCCAATTCGCTTGGCGCTCTCGTAAAATATGGAGAGAAGAAGGAGGCTGTAAAATCTGATTGAATGAAGTAATCCGGTTTAACAATCAATGCTAGAAGAGTCTCAAATCCCCTCAAATGACCTGTTCCCAAGTCAGCGACTCTTGTATCCAGGAATTCATGCAACAGCAACCGTTCGGCAAATACGTCCAGCTCATCAATGATTGACCTCTGGATACCCCTTAATGCTAAGTAGTATTTCAAATTCTGACGAGGTGTTAGAGTTGGATTCATTGCAGGCGTTTCCAGAGCACATATCATCTTCTTCCTTATCACATCTGAAGGAACCCTGACTCCATCTATGTCAATTCTACCACTATCAATTCGCTTCAGTCCACAGATTGCGTGTATGACATTCTTCGTAATCTGCTCGTTAGAACTTATCAAAAGCGTCATGCTATTTGACTGGATTGTAAGACTCAGGCCCTCAATGATTCGAATACCTTCAGCCACAATAGTCACATGATTCAATTCTATCATTGATAGAGGCCTCTCCACCAAAGGGACTATTCAGAGTCCCGCGTTAATCTTATTCCATGCATTAGTCCACAAGCCCCATGAAAGGATGACATTATACCCGAGTGAGAGAAGCACCAACAGTACAGGCGCAATCACCGCACTACCCTCAACTGAAGCAATTGCAGTCTGAACGCACAAGGCGATGATCAAGTTTCCGGCTCCAAGCAATACAAAGGCCATCAGCAGCCTTGATGACAGGAACCCTTCAATTCTAGCGATTGTTTCCTCCCCTCTAGCAGGAGTCACCTTTGCCTGCGAAAAAATCCATACGCCAAGAACTCCAGGACAGATACTGAATGAAACATTGCATACGATGAACATGATGAGAGTCAGAGGGTCTGGTACATAATCGACTGGTGGAAGTGATGAGCCAAGCGCATCAACAAGAAAATTCCGAAATATGACTGTCATTACCTCAAAGAATGCATTCAGAACGATCAATATTGTGAATGATAGTGCAATAGCGCTGACAACAGTCTTCCTGAGGCCCCCTGGTATAGTCCTGAGCCTCATCAGCGCCTCATTTTCAGCTCGTATCAGGAAGAGCGTTATCGGTAGAATGAAGATGCCACAGAAGATTGGGAATGACAACAGTAGGAGGTAGGGATTCACCCTTGCGTAGGCAACAGCCAACCACCCCATTAGGACTATTATTATGATTATAGAGGCGAGGACTCCCTGTCTTGCCGCTCTGTTAGCTCGGACAAGTTCCAATTGATGTTCCATAATCTACTTCCATCTCCCATCCTTGTGCATCTCACATGATTCGGATATTTATACAATGTGAATAGAAGTGGGTCAAGGACAATCATCATTGTTCTTATCCCTGACCCTCTGACTTCTCAGTTTCAACCAACATAGGTGTCTGGGTCGTAATGAGCAATGAATGAGCGAGATACAATCCACTTCTGGATTGGGGCCTTCTGACTACATACTGAATAATCAGAGGACTTGCGTAGAAACGAAGCGCCAAAATAGATTGTCTACCTGAGAAGAGCAAGGAAAGATGACAATCGCGTGAATCTACAATGCATGCATCAAGGACTACACTATGCATCTGTCTGTTGGCAATCAGTCTAGCTCTTGTTCAGCCAATCCCTGCAGACTGCGATTTTGATGACAATAATGTCGGATCAGCTCTTCCGCTTTCCAAGGTCCAGACTCGCGCTCAAGAGATTGGAGATAATAGGTCATTTTGGGCTTACGACTTCGACGCTGAGGAGATCTACATTGTAGATGCGCACCTACTTGCGATTGGAGAGCACTGCTACATTTACTTCGACGACCTAGCAGTCGCCATCATCGGCCAGCAAACTGCCAACACCAGAGCCGAAACCTACCGTGACGAGTTCGACACTAACATATATCCAAGAGTGACCGATCTGGCTGGAGACCCTAATGGCAATCTGGGTGACATAGATGGAGACCCGCGTATCTATATTCTGATAGTCGAAAATCGCCAGAGCTACTACCGTCAAACAAACGAGGGTCCCGGAGAATACTCCAACCTCTGCGAGATGATATATGTCTGCTATCGTACAACCTATCCCATACGAACAATCACCCATGAGTTTCATCATTTAGTCTGGTTCAACTACGAGTTTGATGAGGTGCATTTCATTCTCGAGGGACTAGCGGAGTATTCAACCTATTATGCAGGATACCTCCCTGATGACAATATGACTGTCCGTGTTTTGCCCTTCCTCGAAGACATACATGACTCATTCATCTACTTCGAGGTCGAGCCTCAGGACTATGGGGCTTGCTATCTCTTTGCGTTCTACATGGCAGAGCAATACGGCGTGCAGTTTCTGCGTGACCT
>JBHLQS010000173.1:0-6050 GCA_048883405.1 Candidatus Thorarchaeota archaeon | reverse complement strand
GTCACAGTTGCATTCCCAATTATCTGCGTTTCAGTTGTGTTGTATACGAGAAATGAGAAGTCGTCATCATTGTATGCTTTGAGGTTATTGTAGACCTCATATTCAACTTGCAGATTTGTTGCAGCCATTTCATGTGATGTTTGCTTTATTGTCACCATCATAAGAGGGCTCTGTGCAAGTATTGGCGTCATTGCGCCACCTATAGCAACGAGCACTAAGAAGAGCGCGAATGTTCGTCGTGCTAGGCTCATCAAATGTCACTCTCTAGAGACCTGAGATGGTATATCCTAAGCCATCTCATCAGTTGGCGGCGTCAGACCTTCAGGGTGAATAAAAGGGTTTTCATAGTCAAGCAAAAGAACTACTCAGTTTTCATCAGCTTTCTCCGCTCCTTCATCCAAGCAACTTCAACATCCAAGAGCGGAATGAGAATCTTGTATCTTGTATGCTTGAGAACAAATCCACCGATGCTGCCCGTAGCAAGAAGGAAGAATACAAAAGCAAGGACAAACCAAATCAATCCCCACACTGGGTCTTGTCCGAGGGCATTCAGTGTGACCCAGAGCCATGTGAATAAGACTGCAGCCAGATAAGCTTGAACCAGAATTAGGATCTGGCCTGTTTTCCTGAAGTTAAAATAGGCAGTCTCTTGCTCTTCGGTGACATTACCAAGTCGAGGCTTGATGACATTGTTAAATACGCGTCTACCGGATTCGGTGGATGCTGTGAGACTGTAGAAAGCCCCAGTAATGATGATGAACACAGGTATCAACAGACCGGGACTCAGGATCCAGTCCTCGATAGGAAACAATAGGTATTCAAGTATCAGTACACTGAGCCCGATGAGTATGTGTATGTTGCGGATACGCTTTTCCGCAGGACCGTTCGTCACGTAGTGTTCGTCATAAATAGAGGGGCTTTCCAACAGCATGTCACTCCTGTTTCAGTCCAACCAACGAGCGTAGAAGGCTACATTATGCATTTCAGTGTTTGTCATTAATGGAAACTACAAGAGTCTCAGCAGGCGGTATAATTAAAGGGGTTTTCATAGTCAAGCTAAAGAACTGCTGAGATAACATATGAAATGGAAAGGGGCTTACACCAAAAGAACTAGACTTAGTTCAAGAAAGGAAGTTGCGCATGGCGTTCCTGTAGTTTTCGAAGTGAGTTTTCCCAGCTGAGGTTATTCGCAGTAAGGTATAGGACTTCTTTCCAATGAATTGCTTCTTGATGATGATATATCCTCGTTCCTCCAGCTGAGTCGTGTGAAATGATAGATTGCCCCAAGAAATTGGAAGTGTCTTTTTCAGGTAAAGCATATCCACCTGTTCAAGCGCATATAGTTGAGATATGATTAGCAGGCGATTCGGCTCATGGATGAATCTGTACTCGCCGAAGAGGAGCTCGTCAAAACCTGATTGGGTACCAGTTCGTCTTTCTTCTTTCGAACTGCGATCCGTTTTCTTCTGTTTCGATGGCATCTCTATTACAACTCTTCAACGATGGAATCATCTTGCTGGAATCTGCGGAATTTCCAGATCCCTGTCAATGTCATAAGAATCGCCTGACTCCAGGCGTAGAGGATGGTATGATCTTGAGGCATAGGGAAGGGTAGGATAATGAAAACAGCAACCATGAGAATGCTGACAAGTCCCAGAATCAGGTAATTCCATTTCCCAGAGAATATGCAGAAATAGAGCGACCTTCCAAATAAAGCTCCACCAATAATGATTGGTGTATAGGTAAGAGTAGTGGCGATATTCCATCCATTGAGATATACGAGTACAAAGAAGAGGACAACAGATATCGATATACTTGCTCCCAATAAAATGTGGTATCTCCTCAACCGTGCTTCATGGTCGCTCCTCAATTCCACATAACCGAGTCGCGGATAGATGAATTGCTCTTTGATTTTTCTGGAGATTCTTGGCCATTGTAACCGCAGCAGTATGATGAGGAATAATCCTAAGAATGCTGAATATATATTAAAGAACCCAATCCCAGCAATAAACAGTAGAAGACCCTGAAAGAGTTCAACCGTTCCATCCTTAAGAGTACTGAAAAATGCCCTTCTCTGAATCTCGGCCATACTAGGGGGTTCTGGCATGGATTCACTGTTTGGCTTGGGAGCTAAAAAAGATTGAGGAGAGTTTATACATTGCACTCTCCTCACTACTGAACTACTGCTGAGGTAGCTTATCGACACTATATAGCACCGATGGTTGCCTGATGCCAATCTTCTCAGCTGCAAGCTTTGTGATCAAACACCCCACTCCAAGCATTATCCACAGACTGACAAAGAATGCTACATTCTCAAAAGTACCGATGTATACTCCACCGGGTACTCGAACAAGAAACAGCAGAGCATCGTGGAGAAAGTGGAAGATGATGCCCGGAACGAGAGAATTGGTCTTGTACGCTGTATAGGTGAAAGCAATGCCAAAGAGCACAACTGAGCCTATATCTACTAACGACCACAAGTCAAATCCACGAAAGTGACATAATCCAAAAATAGCGCTTTGGAGAACTGCTGCTTTTCGTACATCCTTGACTATACCTAGCAGCACAAACATGAGAATGCCTCGAAAATAGACTTCTTCCCAGATTCCAGGTACCGTCGAGAACACAGTCTGTTCCACTGTTATTGCCGCCAAATCAAAGACGTATCTTCCAGTAAGAATGGATCCAATCAACATCCCCGTCAACGAGCATACACTCAGTGCAAGACCCAAGAAGATATACTTGGGCAGTCCTTGAGGCCGAGAAAAGCCAATTCGGCGTGAAAACTCCATGGGTCGAACACTCCCAAATGGGGCTCTCAATACCTGTGGAAATAGCTTGTAGACTATCAAGATGTTCAAGGGGAAGGCTAGAAGAGGAAGGTAGATCTTTGAAATATCGATGTCTAAGGCGATTCTGATCAATTGAAAGATAGTCACAGCAAGGATACTGCATAGTACTGTTGCTGCCACCTGTAATCTTGGTCTAATTCTCGCGGCGGTCGCAGTATGTTCCTGACCTTTGTCACCAGTAGCAACGCTCTCATTGCTTTGATCTTTGGGTGTTTGATTTTCGGTCAGAATTGTCATAGCTATTACGATGCGCGCTTCACATATAAGTACTTTGTTCGACGAAGTGCTTTGTTCCACGAAGTACTTCGCAGGGTAATCTGAAAGACATAGAGCACTCTGGGCGTAGTTCTAATGTCGATTTATTGCAGTATCATCTAGAATCAAGATAAAACCTGAAACCGTTTTCTTGCACAACGACGATACTTGTCGGTTCAGCTCAAGGAAACTCCTGATAAATCCGGTAATGGAATCCCACTGGTGCATTACCTGAGATTCAATATTGCTGCAATATTTGCATCGGGATCAATTACCGGTTCAATATTACCTTCTGTGGAAGTAAATAGAGTTGCAACACCGGGGCCATGACCTGAGAGTATGCAGTCACTATGTACCACTATGCCTATAGAAATCGCTCCTTGTTTGTAGATTCTACCATAGGAGTGATCAGCATCCAGAATAGCAACAAAGTCACCAAACCTCAAGGAATCAAGTCCGTACTCCTCTCTTGTGCCTTTGTCAAAGAGCTGAATATCGTAGTCACCCGAATAGGTCTGAGTTGCACCAAGTCCTGAACCCATTGTGGCTGCAGGAACCTTGTGTGTCACAGGGATGCCGAGTTTTCCATTCTTCTCCTCAAAATCTATCTTGTCTACTACGCCTGGATCAATGTTCATGACAACAATCTCAGGGTAGTCAAGTAGCTCCAAGCCAACACCAAAAGCCTTGATCAACATCTTATCGCCTATCTTGAGGTCCTCCATAATCTCTTCAGCGAAGTCAACCATGACATGTTCGATGCCTCCGTGTTTGCCAACAACAGTTCCCTTCTGGCCTTTTGCATCACCATCCACAATCTTGGCTTCATTACCAACACAGGCCAGAATGTTTAGTGCATTGTTTGCAGCCTGCTGGAATCGGGCATCATTCTCCTTGTTCTCGATACTGACACCCGGCTCGACATGATCAGCTTTCCAGCCTACAGCGGGGTCTCCAACACGAAGATTGTAGGTGATTCCACCTACTCCAGGAAGAACCATTGGTTTTCCATCATGCGATATTCTGTATGCAAATCTCGAAACTGGACTCGCCACTTCGCCAGTCACAGAAATCTTCACAAGTTTGTCTGCGTTTGTTTTGACCTTCATTGTGTATCAACTGCCCAGCTCAGCTTTTCTCTGACTGATAAGAGTGACGAGTAAGGCAGATGACACCTCAAATGCCAATGAAAGCCTATTTTTCTCGATAAGCTGGCCTAAGGCCTACCTGAAACCTTTTCAGTGGTCTTCGGCCGCAAACGTCAAGGTCCTTACATGATTTTCCTACAAATAGTTGATGCATATACTGTCGAGGTGTAGAATGTGCGCATACTCAAAATGAAGTCCGAGTTCCTCGAGCAATTCTTGATGAGCCTCAAGAAATTCGGGAAACTGTATGGTCCCAAGCACCAAAGGGGAGTCCTAACATATGCTCCAATTGAAAGATTTGATGAGCTGGTTTTGAATGGCGAGAACACCATGATTCCGCTGAAGAAGCTCTTCCATCCCAAAAGGTTCAATATGTTTCATTTCGATGATGATGGATTCAAACCAGATTATTCGATAATCGAGAGGCGCGTCATACTAGGGGTACATCCATGCGAAATTCATGGGATTCGTAGACTTGATGAAGTGTTCTTGGAGAATTCACCAGATCCATACTATGAAGGACTCAGGAAAAGCACAGCTATTATAGGATTCTCATGTTTGCCTTCTGAGAATGCATTGTGCAAGTCAACCGGTACAGACATCGTGGAAGAGGGCTTTGACCTCTTTTTTGTGGACTTGGATGACTTCTTTCTTGTCTGGATTGGGTCAAGTCTTGGACACGATATGATTCTCGAGAGGGAAGATTTCTTCGACGATAAAGTGACACATGATGATATTCAACGGTACATAGATTGGCGTGAGAACCGTGACACGATGTTCAAGCATTCGTTCAACTTCCCTGCAATGCCGGATATAATCGAGCTAAGCTATAACAGCGAAGTCTGGGAATACTTCGCAGAAAAATGCCTATCATGCGGGCAGTGCACAATGGTATGTCCCACATGCAATTGCTATAACGTATCTGATGTCCTTGATATTTCAAGCGACACAACTGGGCGTAGAGAACGAATTTGGGACAGCTGCATGTTCGTTGACTATAGTCTTGTGGCAGGCGGACACAACTTCAGGGGTTCTCGCGCTGACCGCTTGAAGTTATGGTACACCCACAAACTGAAGGCATTTGCCAGCGAATATGGAAAGCCGAGCTGTGTTGGATGTGGTCGCTGTGTTGATACATGTCCTGTGGACATCAATGTGCTTACCGTATCGGAAGCACTCACCAAATGCGAGGTGCCTAGAAAATGACTGTGACAACACAGATCGACAATCCATTTCAACCAGAACCTGCTAGGATTGTAAGACACTATGACTTAATCGAAGACCATCGATTCTTTCAGATACGATTCACTGACATGGACCATGCAATGTCTTTCCAATATAAACCGGGGCAATTTGTTATGCTATCAATTCCTGGTGTTGGAGAAGCCCCCTTCTCAATCTCCTCAACGCCAAGTAGACCAGGAATCCTAGAGATGGGGATAAGAAGAACTGGAAAGCTCACAAATGCGCTATTCAAGAAGAGGGACAATGACATAGTCTATATACGAGGACCCTATGGAAATGGATTCAAACTTGAGCCAATGGTGGAAAGTGACATCATCATTGTTGCAGGCGGACTTGGAGTCATTCCGCTCCGCTCAATTCTCTATTATGTATTGGACAATCGTGACCAGTTTGACGAGCTTTACTTTCTCTATGGGGCTAAGAATCCTGATGAGTTTCTTTTCAAGCGCGAGTTCTTTCAGATCAAGGACAGGGATGACATTGATTGCCTCTATACTGTGGATCGAGACACTACTGGGAACTGGACTGAGAATGAGGGCTTTGTCACGGA